>NZ_QUGQ01000001.1:254332-259544 GCF_003479155.1 Blautia sp. AF19-1 | reverse complement strand
TGAATTTGAGCGGTGCATTGATTTTCTGGTACGGATGATTGATAAGTACGGCGCTGAAGTCCTCCGGGAGTTGGAGGAAGAAAAACAGAATAAGGAAGAAAAAGAAGCGGCAGTTTCCTGAAATACAAAATGTAAATCAGACTGTCGCTTTTTTCATGTATTTTTAAATCAAATAAATTTTAAAAGCTGATGCAGAGTGTGTGACTCATTATTCTGGGAAGCGGTAATACGAGTATCAAATGGCTTGAAATGATTCTGTGTATAAAAGCTCAGAAGAAATTCATTATCTTCGCATTCAAGAAACTCCATAACGCCGCCTACGGAATATTTGAGACTGGATATGGTTTCCAGTGCAAATCCCAGTAGAATATTTCCAGGGATTCGTTTATTCTTTGGAAGAGAATAGTTCTTTCCCAACTGGGCAATCAGGTAAGCTGCGGTAGTATAGGATTGTGTTTCTTCATCCAAAATACTGACACGGGACAGCTTTTTTGCCATTGTCTTGCTGATATTTGAAGCACGGACAGAGATTGGTTTTACTGTAAGTGAAAAATAACCAACCAGTGAAGCATCTTCAGCATCAAATACCAGATAAGTGATAGATTGATCTTTTTTGGTAAACTCAATCGCATTATGTAATAAAAAGTATTCCACATCGGGATTTTTGGGACAAGAAAAATCGGAGAGTAAGTCGTAAAGACTTTCCTCTCCGATATATGTCGGTTCGTCTTTATCCAAATATGCCCGAATATTAACGGTAAAATATTTATCAGACATGTTTTTTCTTCCTTTTTGACATTAAAGCTAAGATTTCCTGTGGGTTCGTTAACTGACGTCCGGGAAGTGTCTGCTTTGGTGTGCGGTCACGGTCGGCTTCGTCAATTGCTGCGACAAAACGCTTTATGCTATTTGGATTGGATACGACAAAATTATGAGTAATACTTGAAGTAGCCATACTAACACCTCCTCTTTTTTGGCTTTTTTGTGTATTTATAGTATATGCAATGTGTGATAAAAACACAATATCGAAAACAAAAATAATTTCTAAATAATTTTCAAGCCGGACATTTATTAGACGCTTCCGGTAAGCGAACAATATTTTCGAGCCAATCATTTATAAGTCGCCAATGGTGGGCGGGCAATATTTTGATAACAGAAATGCTCTGTATCTAACTTAATTATACGATTGGCGAAGAAATGCGTCAATACGGAAAATAAGTATTGAAAATAGTTGGAACAAGTACTAAAATTAAGTTGGGACATTGAATGGAAGTTATGTTACGAGATAATAAGAATTGTAGGTGGAAGGTTTGAACATAGAAGCATATGATGCTGATTCATTGAGAAAAATGGTTAGGTTGCTTGAATATGAGAACAAGATATTAAAAGATAAATTGAAGAAAGCAGGCATTTCATATGAAGAGGTGAATCCTTTTGAAGAAAAAATAGAAAGTGCAGAAGAATATGACCTGGATCAAGGGAGTCGTATTGTAAATCCGCCATATATTACAGAGAAAATGGCAATACGTTTCTTTTCGATGTTTTGGGGAAGAGAAGATGTATATGCCAGACGGGGAAAGAACGGGGGTTATTTTCCACAATGTGCAAATCGTTGGAATGACCGGCTTTGTCCTAAACAACGTAAAGAGAAGGTATTTTGTGATGAATGTGAAAATACCAAATGGATAAGTCTGGATGTAAAAAAAATAATTGCTCATTTGTTAGGCACAAAAGAAGATGGATCAGATGTAATAGGTGTATATCCTTTACTGCCAAATGGAACATGCAGATTTATTGTATTTGATTTTGATAATCATGAAAAAGGAGCAGAGGTTACGGACTTTGCAAATACGGATAATGAGTGGCATAAAGAAGTGGATGCGCTTAGAAAAATGTGTGAGCTTAATGGTATCAGACCTTTAGTTGAGAGATCTCGATCTGGAAAAGGTGCCCATGTATGGATTTTCTTTAAAAAGGCAATATCTGCGGCAACAGCAAGGAATTTTGGATTTCTCCTGTTAGACAAGGGTTCAACTTCCATCAATCTGAAATCTTTTCATTATTATGATAGAATGTATCCTTCGCAGGATGTGGCAAGCAGCATAGGTAATTTGATTGCATTGCCATTACAGGGGCAGGCACTTAAAAATGGAAATAGTGCTTTTGTAGATGAAAATTGGAATGCATATCCTGATCAATGGGATGCTCTTTTCAATAAAACAAAAAAGCTGGGAATAGAAGATGTTGAACAATGCATGGCAAAATGGCAGGGAGAATTAGCAGAAGTCAGAGGAACGCTTACTAATATTGAGAAGAATGTCAGACCGAAACCATGGAAGAAGAAATGTGAGTTTTGTAAGTCAGATGTTGTGGGCAAGCTTCATATGGTATTGGGCAATGGAGTTTATATTGATACTCTGAATCTTATGCCAAGAATACAAAATCAGGTCCGTAGTTTGGCGGCATTTGATAATCCGGAATTTTACAAAAATAAAAGGCTGGGATATTCTAATTATTATAATTTCAGTACTGTATATTTAGGTAAGGATATAGATGGATATATACAGATTCCGAGAGGACTGCGGGAAAATATTATACAGGAATGTGAAAAAGCAGGCATTTCAGTTGATGTTTCAGATCAAAGAGAAACAGGACAACCTATCAGAGTATCTTTTAAAGGTGATTTGCGAATGCAACAGGAATTAGCAGCAGAAAAATTATTATCACATTCAGATGGGGTTTTGAGTGCGGCAACTGCATTTGGAAAGACTGTAGTATGTAGTTACCTTATTGCAGAGCGAAAAGTAAATACGCTCATTTTGCTGCAAAATAAAGATTTGCTTAATCAGTGGGTTGATGAATTGAATCATTTCTTAGAGATAAGAGAAGAACCACCGGAATATGAAACAAAAACAGGAAGAAAGAAAAAAAGAAATAGTGTGATAGGCGTTTTGCACGGAAATAAAAATACATTGACAGGGATTATAGATGTTGCAATGGTTGGTTCAATGTACAGCAGAGGAAAATTTAATGAACGGATTAATTCTTACGGAATGGTAATTATGGATGAATGTCATCACGCAGCTTCTAACACATCTATGGAATTATTGCAGAAAATAAATGCAAAATACGTATATGGTGTTTCTGCTACACCTAAACGTGGTGACAGTCTTGATCGGATCATCTATATGCTGTTAGGACCTTTGAGACATAGATTTACTGCATTGGAGAGGGCTAAGGAACAGGGGATTGGACATTATTTTGTCCCAAGATACACAAGAGTAGTTGATACTGCAGAAAGCAAGGATAATATTAATAAAGCATATAATTTGATTAGTACCAGTAAGGTGCGCAATGAAATGATCATAGATGATGTTATAACTTGTGTTGCAAGAAAACAAACTCCTGTAATTTTGACAAGATTTAAGGAACATGCAAAATTTTTACATGATGCCTTAAAGAAAAAAGCAGATCATGTATTCCTTCTGTATGGGGATAATTCGGATAAGGAAAATGCTGAAATAAGAGTAAAATTAAAGCAGATACCTGAAAATGAATCGCTTATTTTGGTGGCAACTGGTCAGAAAATAGGAGAAGGGTTTGATTTCCCAAGACTGGATGTATTAATGCTTGCAGCACCTGTATCTTTTGAAGGACGCCTGGAACAGTATGTAGGTAGATTAAACAGAGATTATGTCGGAAAAGAAGCCGTTTATGTGTATGATTATATCGATTCGCATGTGCGTTATTTTGATAAAATGTATGCAAAAAGATTGAGAACATATAGGAAAATGGGATTTTCAATCTGGACGCAAGAGTTGCAACCTAAACAAATAATAAATGCAATATTTGATTCTGTAAATTATACCGAAAAATTCGAGCAAGATATTGTAGAGTCAGAAAAAATGGTGGTAATTTCCAGTCCGGATATCAGACAGGATAAAATTGACAGATTTTTATTACTAGTCAAGAAGAGACAGGAAGTAGGGGTAAAGGTCACAGTTATTACAACAGATCCGGAAGATATTACTTACGGAAAGTCAGATGTATGTTATGAATTAATCAGAGCAATGCAATTGGTAGGAATAAATGTGATAACAAGAACAGAAGTAGAAGAATATTTTGCCGTTATTGATGATGAAATAGTATGGCATGGTGGGATGAATCTACTTGGAAAAGCTGATGTCTGGGATAACTTAATGCGTATCAGAAATTCACAAGTTGCAACGGAATTGTTGGAAATTGCTTTGGGATGTTCTGAGGAGAGGAGGAAAAGTGAATAAAAAGATAAAATGTGATATCTATACCAGAGTATCCACAACCATGCAGGTAGATGGCTACAGTCTGGATGCTCAGAAAGAAAAACTCGAGAGATATGCGGAATTTCAGAACATGGAAATCGTAAATGAGTATTCCGATGAAGGTAAGTCTGGAAAAAGCGTAGAGGGCAGACCGGAATTTCAGAGAATGTTGGATAATATTGAGAATGGAACAGATGAGGTGCAGTTTGTACTGGTGTTCAAGCTTTCCAGATTTGGTCGTAATGCGGCAGATGTTTTAAATTCTTTGCAGAGGATGCAGGATTTTGGAGTGAATCTGATCTGTGTAGAAGATGGAATTGACAGCTCAAAAGATAGTGGAAAGCTGATGATTTCTGTTCTGTCTGCGGTGGCAGAGATCGAACGAGAGAATATCCTTGTTCAGACAATGGAAGGACGTAAGCAGAAAGCCAGGGAAGGAAAATGGAATGGTGGATTTGCTCCGTATGGTTATGAATTAGTAAATGGAGAATTGCAGATTGCAGAGGACGAAGCAGAGATTATTCGTCTGATCTATGACAAATTTATTCATACCAATATGGGAATCTCTGCGATTGCTGCATGGCTGAACCAGCATGGATACAAAAAGAAAAAACGACAGAATAATACACTGGACGCATTTGCCGCTT
Source organism: Blautia sp. AF19-1 (assembly GCF_003479155.1). Lineage (NCBI taxonomy): Bacteria > Bacillati > Bacillota > Clostridia > Lachnospirales > Lachnospiraceae > Blautia > Blautia sp. AF19-1. The sequence continues at coordinate 254,596 of NZ_QUGQ01000001.1, read as the reverse complement.
CATTTATAAAGGGCGTTCTGGATAATCCGGTATACTGTGGAAAGCTGGCTTATGGACGAAGGAAAAACGAGAAAGTTTCTGGTACAAGAAATGAATACCGCATTGTAAAGCAGGAAAATTATATGCTGCACGATGGTATCCATGAAGGGATTGTTTCAGAAACAGACTGGGAGCTGGCACATCAAAAACGGGAAAAAACAGGTGTGAAATATGAAAAGACACATAGTTTCGATCATGAGCATATTTTATCCGGAATATTGAGAT
>NZ_QUGQ01000001.1:77531-254322 GCF_003479155.1 Blautia sp. AF19-1 | reverse complement strand
TAATACACTGGACGCATTTGCCGCTTCATTTATAAAGGGCGTTCTGGATAATCCGGTATACTGTGGAAAGCTGGCTTATGGACGAAGGAAAAACGAGAAAGTTTCTGGTACAAGAAATGAATACCGCATTGTAAAGCAGGAAAATTATATGCTGCACGATGGTATCCATGAAGGGATTGTTTCAGAAACAGACTGGGAGCTGGCACATCAAAAACGGGAAAAAACAGGTGTGAAATATGAAAAGACACATAGTTTCGATCATGAGCATATTTTATCCGGAATATTGAGATGCCCATTATGTGGAAGTGGTATGTATGGAAACGTGAACCGAAAGAAAAAGAAAGACGGAACCTTATATAAGGATTATTTCTATTATGCCTGCAAACATCGTCGCCTGGTAGATGGTCATAAATGTGGATATCGTAAACAATGGAGCGAGGAGAAGATTAACAATGCAGTGGAAGAAGTTATTCGGAAGCTGGTGAAGAATCCGAAATTTGAAGAAGCAATTCTGAATAAAATCGGTTCAAGAATAGATACAGAAGAAATAGAAAAAGAGATTGAAAGACTGGAAAAACAGCACAGGCAACTGACCGGAGCAAAAGCAAGACTTGGACAGCAGATGGATAGTCTGGATATCATGGATAAATTTTATGAAAAGAAATATCAGGATATGGAGACACGCTTATATCGTCTATATGATGAAATTGAAGGCGTGGAGAATAGTATAGAAGAAGTTAAGAATCGCCTGCTGAATATCCGGCAACAGAAAATATCAGAAGAAAACGTCTATCAATTTCTTTTATATTTTGATAAACTATATGATAAGTTCACCGACCTGGAGAAAAAAGAATTTCTTAATAGCTTTGTAGAACAGGTGGACATTTACGAGCAGGAGCAGCCAGATGGCAGATTCCTGAAGCACATAAAGTTCCGTTTTCCGGTGTATTTTGGAGACAGGGAAATACAGGAACTTTGTTGGGACAACGAAAGTACCGTTGAGACTGTGTGCCTTTTGGGCAAACGAAAACCAGATGCCAAGGTAAAAATAGGCATTGATATGGATGATTATTACCGTATCAGGGAGAATGCTGAAAGCAAATAAACCTTTGCAAAACCGAATAATACACTGAAACAAAGCAAGACAGAAGCTGTTGATGCGTTAGAAGATAACGTGTCAGCGGCTTTTTCTTTTTATATAATAGGAAAGTTCGACATTCGTCGAACTCTTGATAAAAAGAGCCCGCACAAAAGCGGGCATAGAAAACAGACGATAGATTAAAAGAAGTCGATGTAAAAACCTTCTTCAAATTCATCGTCATCGAGGTCATCATCCTCGGTAAGAAAATAGTGCATATCCAAAAGGTCAGAGTCTGTCATGTTTTTGATCAGATTGGATGTCATTCCCTCTGGAGGATTCTTGCTGTATTTTTGTCTGAGTTCCTCTATAAGCTTTGCATCCATGGTTTAAATTCCTCCCTGTCTGTTAATAAGTTCAGTATGATACAGACAGGCAGAAAAATCAAGCAGAGCGGCATTTAGCTTTTGCCATGGCCCTTTCGTAAAGTTCTTGAAGAGGAACTCGTTTATGATTGTGATAGATTTCTACTAAAAGCAATGCTGCGTGGACTTCGGAAGTAGAAGAACAGTTCGAGTATATGTATCGGCTGTTCTTTTTTTGCTTTTGAAGATTAAAATGGTAATGTTTTTCTTGTGTACAGTAGAGTGCCATAGTATAATAAAATCAGTTTTTTGCATAAGTTTAAAAGCTTAAAAAGGACGATCGGCAAACCAGATGAAAGTCTGGGACGCAAAGCTACAGGGCCTGTAAAATGGCAGCCAGTTGCATGAAATGAGGTGCACTGTCTGTTTGGCAGTGCTTTTTTACGGTGTTATTTCATAGACGTGACTATAACAATTCTATTAGGAGAACTTGTAATGAAAAAGAAAAAATGGAGCAAGGTTTTGTCTGTATTTTTAGTGATGGTGACAGCCGTATCGCTTCTGTCAGGCTGTGGCGGGAAGAGTGCGGAAAAAGAAGATGCAGAAACAATCACAGTATATTTATGGAGCACAAACCTGTATGAAAAATATGCACCATATATCCAGGAACAGCTTCCGGATATCAATGTCGAGTTTGTTGTAGGGAATAATGATTTGGATTTCTACAAGTTCCTTGATGAAAACGGTGGATTGCCGGATATTATAACCTGCTGCAGATTTTCCCTGCATGATGCAAGTCCCCTGAAAGACAGTCTGATGGATCTTTCCACAACCAATGCGGCAGGTGCTGTCTATGATACCTACCTCAGCAATTTCAGGAACGAGGATGGAAGCGTAAACTGGCTTCCTGTGTGTGCAGATGCCCATGGTTTTGTAGTGAACAAAGACCTTTTTGAAAAATATGATATCCCGTTGCCAACAGATTACGAGAGTTTTGTTTCCGCCTGCCAGGCATTTGACAAAGTGGGTGTTCGTGGATTTACGGCAGACTATTCTTATGATTATACCTGTATGGAAACACTGCAGGGTCTGTCTATATCAGAGTTGTCTTCTGTGGAAGGACGCAAGTGGCGGACGGTCTACAGTGACTCGGAAAATACAAAGAGAGAAGGTCTGGACGATACCGTCTGGCCAGAGGCTTTTGAACGTATGGAACAGTTTATTCAGGATACAGGGCTTAGTCAGGAAGATTTGAATATGAATTATGATGATGTTGTTGAGATGTACAAAAGTGGCAAGCTTGCCATGTACTTTGGCAGTTCTTTCGGTGTAAAAATGTTCCAGGATCAGGGCATTAACACAACATTTCTTCCATTCTTTCAGGAGAACGGTGAAAAGTGGATTATGACTACGCCATATTTCCAGGTGGCCTTAAACCATGATCTGACAAAGGATGAAACACGCAGAAAGAAAGCAATGGAGGTACTGGATACAATGTTTTCAGAGGATGCGCAGAACAGGATCATTAGTGATGGACAGGATCTGTTAAGCTACAGTCAGGAGGTGGATATGCAGCTTACGGAATATCTGAAAGATATAAAACCTGTGATCGAAGAAAACCATATGTATATCCGTATTGCGTCAAGTGACTTTTTCTCTGTTTCCAAGGATGTGGTTTCCAAAATGATCTCAGGAGAATACGATGCAGGGCAGGCATACCAGTCATTTAATTCTCAGCTTCTTGAGGAAGAAACTGCTTCTGAGGATATCGTGCTGGATTCACAGAAGTCGTATTCCAACCGTTTCCACAGCAGTGGAGGAAATGCAGCATATTCTGTTATGGCAAACACGCTACGTGGCATCTATGGGTCAGATGTGCTGATCGCAACCGGAAACAGCTTTACGGGAAATGTGCTGAAAGCCGGTTACACAGAAAAAATGGCAGGTGACATGATCATGCCAAATGGTCTGGCGGCTTACAGCAGCAAGATGAGTGGGGCCGAGCTGAAAGAAATAATCAAAAACTTTGTAGAAGGCTATGAGGGAGGATTTATTCCGTTTAACCGTGGCTCTTTGCCAGTGGTTAGTGGTATTTCTGTGGAAATTAATGAAACGGAAGATGGCTATACATTAAGTAAAGTTACAAAGGATGGAAAGGCAGTTCGGGATGAGGATACTTTCACGGTGACCTGTCTTGCCACACCGCAGCATATGGAAACTTATCCTGTAGATGAAAATATGATATTTGATGGAGGAGCTACATCTGTGAAAGATACCTGGACAGCATATGTTTCAGGTGGTAATGCCGTTCTTGCAGAACCTGAAGATTACATAACCCTGAGGTGAGAAAAATGGATGTTAAGAATTATAATAGAAATAGAAAGAAACCTGTCAGGAAAAAAGGATTAAGAATAGTTGCTTTTCTTCTTCTCTTTATAGGAGTTGTTCTGGCTGTTTTCCGATATTATAAGTTTATGTCGAAATCTATTTACGAGGAAAGTGTTTCTCATCTGACGGAAGTTCTTCATCAGTCTGATCAGATGCTGAGAGAACTGACAAATAAGAACCTGACTTACCTCCATATTTGGGGCGAGAATCTGCAGAATATTTCCGGTGAAGACGAGATCCGTGATTATATAAAGAAAGCGCAGGAAGATGCAGGCTTTTTGGAATTCTTTTTTCTATCATCTGACGGTGACTACAAGATGGCGACAGGTGAAACCGGGTATCTTGGATTACAGGAAAATATTGAAGAGGATATCCGGCAGGGAAATGATGTGATAGCGAATGCAGCAGTTCCCGGAAAATCCCAGCTGCTTGTTTTTGCCACACCTAAGGCGCATGGAATTTATCAGGGATTTGAATATGATGCGATTGCCATTGCTTATGAAAATTCTGATATCGTAGATGTACTGGATATTTCTGCTTTTGATGGAAATGCCCAGAGTTTTATTATTCATCCGGATGGTCGTGTTGTGATTGATCATTCTTCCGAGTTATGGGGGAACGTGTATAATTTCTTCGGTTTTCTGAGTAGGTATTCTGATATGTCTGAAAAAGAGATCAATGTCCTTTTGGAGAAGTTTAAAGCGGGACGTACTGATGCGATGTTGCTGAATCTGGATGGAAGAAATTATTATCTGGTCTATGAAAAATCGGATATTCAGGACTGGATGTTTCTGGGACTTGTCCAGGCTGATATTGTCAATGCCAGTATGAACAATCTGCAGTTTACCACGATGCTTCTTGTTGGAGCTGTTGTACTTTGCATTGCTGCCTTTTTTATCAGTCTTATTATCCAGAAAAACAGGAAAAATCTCAGAAGAAAGGATGTGGAGATCCGGTACCGTGATGAGCTGTTTCAAAAGCTTTCAATGAATGTGGATGACGTTTTCCTGATGCTGGATGCCCAAACATATCAGACGGATTACGTCAGCCCTAATGCGGAAAAACTGCTGGGTATTACAGTAGAACAGATTCGCAAGGATATTCGTGTTTTAAGAAAACTGCACCCTGCAGATTCTGAAGACTCGCAGAAGAATCATCTGAAAGAAATTCCGGTTCATGAACAGCAGGAGTGGGATTGTGAATTTATACATCGGAAGACAGGGGAAAGGCGCTGGTTTCATAATATTGCAATGGGAAGTGAGGTAAACGGGGAAAAGAAATATATTCTGGTTATGTCAGACCGTACCTCTGACCGGAAAATGAACCAGGCTCTTTCTGAGGCAGTCCATGCGGCAGAGACTGCAAATAGGGCGAAGAGTATTTTTCTTTCCAATATGTCTCATGATATCCGGACACCAATGAATGCGATTATTGGATTTACAACATTGGCTGCAAGTAATATTGATGACAAAAAAAGGGTTCAGGATTATTTGGGCAAAATTCTTTCTTCCAGTAAGCATCTGCTTTCACTGATCAATGATATATTGGATATGAGCCGGATTGAGAGCGGAAAGATCCATCTGGAAGAAACAGAAGTCTGTCTGTCGGATGTGCTTCATGATCTGAAGACGATCATCAGTGGACAGATTCATGCGAAGCAGCTGGAGCTTTATATGGATGCCATGGATGTTACGAATGAGGATGTCTATTGTGACAAACTGCGGCTGAACCAGATACTGCTGAATCTTTTGTCAAATGCGGTTAAGTTTACTCCGGCAGGCGGAACCGTTTCTGTCCGTCTCAGACAGTACCCGGGAAAAGTAAAAGGCAGCGAACTGTATGAATTTCGGGTAAAGGATAACGGAATTGGAATGAGTCAGGAATTTGTACAGAAGATCTTTTCTCCTTTTGAGCGGGAGCGGACTTCTACAGTCAGCAGGACTCAGGGTACGGGACTTGGAATGGCCATTACCAAGAACATCGTGGATATGATGGGCGGTACTATTGAGGTTCAGACAGAGCAGGACAAAGGCACCGAGTTTATAGTCCGTCTGCCATTTCGGACTCAGCCTGAGCATCATCGCATAGAGAAGATTTCGGAACTAGAGGGTCTTAAGGCATTGGTTGTAGACGATGACTTTAACACCTGTGACAGTGTAACAAAGATGCTTGTAAAGGTTGGAATGCGTTCGGAATGGACAGTCTCGGGTAAAGAGGCTGTTCTCCGTGCACGACAGTCAATGGAGCTGGGGGATGCATTTCATGCTTATATCATTGATTGGCGTCTGCCGGATATGAATGGAATTGAAGTTACACGTCAGATCCGCAGTCTTGATGACAATACGCCGATCATTATTCTGACGGCATACGACTGGTCAGATATCGAAACAGAAGCCAGAACTGCAGGAGTGACTGCATTCTGCGCGAAACCTCTGTTTATGTCAGATATCAGAGAGACTCTGATGGCTGCCATCGGTCAGAAACAGGCCCAGGCAGAGGATAAGATTCTTCCGGCAGCAGATTTAGATTTCAGAGGCAGGCGTATACTTCTTGTGGAAGATAATGAACTGAACAGTGAAATTGCAGTGGAAATTCTGAAAGAATATGGATTCCTGGTTGATACAGCAGAAAATGGAGCAGAGGCAGTGGAGAAAATTAAAAATTCAATACCAGGGGATTATGATCTGGTACTGATGGATGTGCAGATGCCTGTAATGAATGGATATGAGGCTACCAAGCAGATCCGTGCGCTTACTGATCCGGCACTGTCGGGAATTACCATTCTTGCCATGACTGCTAATGCTTTTGATGAGGACAGAAAGAAAGTTCTGGAATGCGGTATGGATGGATTCTTATCCAAGCCAATAATTATTGAAGAATTGATCGATACGTTACAAAAGAATCTGGATTAGGTGCCTGGAACATCATAAAACCCACAAGGTAGAAGAGGGAAATGGAAATCAGGCAATCAGGAGCCTTCCAGGTGCATGGAAAAATTTTTACTGTAAAAAAGGGATGAGTCTGGAAATGTAATCCATGTTTTATGTACGGTCCGTAGTATCAGCGATTCCAAGAGACGTGAAGAGGATCTTAACTTTGCTGCGGAAGCAGCAAAGCGGGAAGCCGAAATGAAAACAAGGTTTCTGGCAACGATGAGTCATGATATCCGTACACCACTGAATGGTATTATCGGTATGGTAAATATGGGAAATCAGTACGCAGATGATCCACAGATGCAGCAGAAGATCAGAGAAAAGGTAATGGAATCCCTGAAATATCTGGTGTCTCTGGTAAATGATGTGCTGGGTATGAATAAACTACAGAGCGGAGATTTGAAGGATTCTGTCGAATATTATGGACAATGCCATAAAATTCAGTCAGGCGGGTAGTGTGCTCATGGTCGGGGTTAAGGAAGAGTTTCTGCCTTTAACTGTCACAAGATCAAAGTTTTTATGTGTCACGGATAATTCGGCAGCCAATTCGCTGACAATGTCGATTTTAGAAATTGCCTTGTTATACAGCACAAAAGCATAATTCAAAACAATGCCGTTACAGGAAAGCATAACCGAAACTGCCTGATGCCCATAGTCCTGTTTGCCTTTCAAATGAGATTGATGAAAATACGCATCTTCAATCGGATGCAGAGCCCGTGACGAAGGCTTTGTCTTTGCAGCTATCGTATCGTCAACAATACAGAAAACAGGTTTTCCGGTGAGGGCTGCTTCTGAATAAATAATCTCAATGACAGGCCGTTTTAATGTATCTGAAAGCAACGATTCATCCCACTTTCCAGAGTTGAGGAAATGGGCAATTGTAGTTCTATGGCAGGAACTGTTTTTGGCAAAATCCGTGGTTTTTCCATGGTATCCAGAAAGAAAGATGATAATCAGGATACTCATAAGATGATTGATCATTCGATTAGAATACGATTTGCATAAATCTAATTTTTTAAACTGGTTGTATATGAATGCTGAATGATGTATAGTATTTGCAGGAGACACCTTCTTTCGTGAATGCTGTAAATGTTGGTTTGGTCACTTTCATTATACAACACAATCGAATTCAAGGTGTCTTTCTTTTATGCAAAATCACGAACTTGCTCATTTATAGTATAAAGATAAAATGCGTAGTAAGAATTCAAATAAAAATAAAAGGAGGCTATAACAATGAGTAAAACAGAATGGACGAAAAAAATAATAATCATTGTGATTGGTTCGATCATAGCAGCATATGGCATTACCCTTGCATTGTATGCGGGATTTGGAGGGGCAACCCTTGCTGTTTTGTGGCAGGGGATTTCAAGGACATTTCATATAAGTATAGGCATGGCATCTCTGATTGTAGCCATAATTATGATCGTATTCTCATTTTTCTATGACAGATCACAGATACATATTGGTACGATTATTTATCAGCTTGTGTATAGCCTCTGTGTTGATTTGTTTGCAAATGCACATGTGTACAGTACGCATTTGTGGGTGAATGCACTGATTATGTTGCTGGGAGTCATGCTTTTTGCAGTCGGAACAGGAGTTTATGCGGCAGCTTCACTGGGACGTGGTTCTTACGAGGCATTAACCTTTTCTCTTGCGGAAAAGAACGGCTGGCAGGTAAAAGCAGTGCGGATGATACTGGATATTGTTATGGTACTTACCGGAGTTTTGCTGGGGGGAAAGTTTGGCATATGTACAATCGTAACGATCATTATCTCAGGACCGATTATTCAGTTTACAGCATCAAAAACTAAAAAGTTATTAAAAAAATAAAGATGTGGATTTGGTGAAAATCGTCACCGGCGGGAGTATCCAGAAGCAGTCCGACGCCTGATCTATACGACCAACACCATCGAAGGATTTAACCGCCAGCTCCGAAAAGTCACAAAATCAAAAACTGTATTTCCATCGGATGACAGCCTGCTTGACATGCCTGGAAATTGCATTATAATACAAACAAGGACAGAGTCCCCAAAACGGGCTCCGTCCTCGATAACTAATGACATATCTTATATCAGTTTTTTCTGTTTACACAAAACTTGAAACAGTCTCAATTACCGCTCTGTAGATTACAGCACAATTAAAAACTTTGTTTTCAATGTTACTAAGGATATCCGCATGACAGACATACCTACATGGAAACAGAAATTAGAACAGCAGTATATCAATCTTGCATTTGACCCTGCAGCAGCATTGAGTGATTTATCGAAGAAGGAGGCCTTCTATTTGAAAAAGAAAAAAGATGAAGTAACTATCCGTTCCAGTGCAGCAGAATACCTGACCTATGTTGCCTCTGTTGGTGGTCAGCAGGATAGTATTGAGATGCGCTATGAGGATGGGAATATATGGCTGACACAGAGGATGATGGCCACATTGTATGACGTTGGTTTGCCAACGATAAATGAACATAGCAATATAATCTTCAAATGATTATTGCGGTTGGATTCAAGGTTAATAATGAGCGAGCAGTACAGTTTCGTAAGTGGGCCAATGGCATCGTGAAGGACTACGCCATCAAAGGTTGAGTCATGGATGATGAACGCCTGAAAAATGGTGGCTCTGTGCTCACAGTAGAATATTTCGACCATTTGCTTGAGCAGATTCGAGAAATCCGTCTCTCTGAGCGTAGATTTTATCAGAAGATAACAGATATCTATGCTACAGCTCTTGATTATGACCGAACAGCGAAAACAACAAAGCAATTTTTTGCAAAAGTGCAGAACAAGATGCACTATGCAGTTCACGGACATACAGCAGCGGAGTTGATTTACGAGCGAGCCGATGCAGATAAGCCACACATGGGATTAACTACATGGGCTGCAGCTCCGGAGGGCAAGATTGTAAAAAGTGATGTCAGCATTGCGAAGAATTATCTAACAGATAAGGAAATGCGTTCATTGGAGCGTATTGTATCTGCTTATTTGGATTTGGCAATGGAACGCTGCAGACATCAACCCTGACGGGTGCAAAGATCAAAGAAATGGCAAAAGAAGGCTGTGATCTCAATGGAAACGGATATCCTTATCCATATGTGCTTCTGACCAAAGATGGAACCGATCTGGAGGACGAAAAAGAGTACACCGTTGTGATCTGTGGTTTCTTAAAAGGAATGGAAGACGAGCTGAATCAGCAGGATACCGGAATCGTCGGTCTTGATGCAGCAAAAGAATATCTGAAGAACGTAAAAGAAGTTTCATCCGGTACGCTGGATGACAGTCTGGTCAAAGAACAGAAAAAAAGACCATTATGTGTACGGATGTTGTGATCGAAGAAAATACGTATTACATGGTTTTAAAGAAGCTGGACGGATACGACTGGTCGATGCTGATGCTGGTGCCGACATCGGATCATTATGCGCAGATGTGCCTGCGGGTAGCGGATAATGGAATCGGTATGAGCAAAGAATTCCGGAACAGCAGCCACCCGCTGGCAAAGAAAATCCCGATTCTTGCGATGACAGCCAACGCATTTTCAGAAGATGTGCAGAATGCCTTCAAAGCGGGCATGAACGCACACATAGTAAAACCGGTGGATATGAAGGTACTGATAAAAACAGTGCGGAATCTTCAGACGGGCGCCGGAGCGGCAGGAACTTTAAATTGAAAAAATCCGGCAGAGTGTTTATAATGGATGGGAAAAACAAAACAGAAAGGCAATGCCGTTATGCGTAAAATTACAGAATTAAAAGAAAAACAGGAGATTGCGCTTGGAATATTACTGTATCTGGATGAAGTCTGCCGGAAACATCACCTGATCTATTTTGCAGCAGATGGAACGCTGCTCGGGCTGATCCGGCATCAGGGGTTCATTCCGTGGGATGATGATGTGGATGTCTGGATGCCGAGAGCGGATTATGAAAAACTGGAACAGATTGTAAACAGCGAAACGGATACACCGTACCGCGTCATGAATTTTCATAATACAAAGGGTTTCACACTGGCATACGGAAAGCTGGTACACACCGGAACGAGTCTTGTTGAGCACGTGGCAGGAGCTGTGGATACCGGTCTTTTCGTCGACATTTTCCCGTTTGACGGACTGCCGGAAAAAGATACACCGGAGTACGACCGTCACTGGAAAAAGCTGCTGTTTCTGGAAAGCCAGCGGATGAATGCATTCCGCACCTACCGCCAGACCTTAAAAGGAAACAAAGGAAGCTTCGCAAAATGGTGCAAATGGGCGATCCGGAAATGTTATGGAAAAGAGCGGATTCTGCGCGAGATGGAAAAAGAGTGCAGAAAGTACCGCGCGGAGGACTCAAAGTGGGTGGCCTGCCAGTGCGGCGGTTACCGCAAGTCGGACGCGATTCCCAAAACAGCGATCGAAGAGATCGTGCGCCTTCCGTTTGAAGGCCATCTGATCAATGCCCCGGCGGGATACGAGACGTATCTTCACACCCTGTACGGCGATTACCATCAGCTTCCGCCGGAGGATCAGCGTCATCCTGCGCATGTGGGAGATGCCTACTGGCGTTAGAACAGAGAAAAAAGCAGATGAGAGGTAAGCAATGAGTAAAATACTGGTGCTGGGACGTACCATGGACATGGGCGGAACGGAAGTGGCCATGGCAGCGCTGCTGCAGAAACTGGTGGAGAAAAAAGAAGATGTAACGCTTCTTCTGGTCGAAAAAAGAGGCGTTCTGCTGGAGCGGATTCCGAAGGAAGTGGAAGTGCGCCAGATGATCTGGGACAAAAAGCCGCATCCGGCTTTGGAACGGATTGTGGGAAAACGGGAGACACCGGCAGAACGGTCTTTCTATGCCAGAGGAATGGGCGTATTTCTGATGCGCGTCGTGTATGGAAAGAAACGGTATGGAAAACTGTATGAACGGATTCTGGAGTGTGTGGAGCCGGAAACAAAACAATACGATCTTGTTTTCGACTTTTTCGGATTCGGTGCGTTCACAACCGCATTCGGAGCCAGAAAGACGAATGCGCGGAAGAAAGCGGTCTGGTTCCACGGAGAAAATCTCTGGTGGCTGTTCCGGACCAGGGACTTTATTCCGGAGTATGATAAAATTTACTGCGTTTCCGAGCCTGTCCGGAAACAGGTCATTGCCCGTTTTCCAGAACTCGCGGACCGGACAGAGGTTCTGCTGAATTTCATTGACATCAAACAGGTGCAGAGACGGAGTGAGGAGCCCCTTAGCGATCCGCAGTACACAGGAGAGCTGAAATTTCTGACGGTGGGAAGAGCTTCGGAAGAAAAAGGATATGATATTGCGGTGCAGATTACGGCGGAACTGAAAAAACGGGGACTTTGCTTCAAATGGTTCATCATCGGTGATGGAAGAGATCTGAACAAGCTGCGGACCATGGCAAAGGAATATCAGGTGGAGCAGGAAATTATTTTTCTCGGAATGCGCGAAAATCCTGCGCCGTACGTAAAATCCTGCGACCTGTATCTCCAGCCGTCCCGTCACGAAGGCTATCCGATTACGATTGTAGAGGCGAGAAGCCTGCAGAAGGTCATCATCGCTTCCGATATTCCGTCCATGCGCGAGCAGATCCGGGATGGGGAAAACGGATATCTCTGTCCGCTGGATGTGATGCAGTTTGCCGATAAAATCCAGAAAGTGCTGGCAGATCAGGAAGGACGCGATGCGGTCAGAAAGAAGCTGCGGGAGGAACCCATTGATTTTTCAGCGGGATATGCGCAGATAGAAGCGTTTGCAAAAAAATAAAAGAGAAACAGCAAGAAAAAACGCCAGAACCGGCGATAAGATATTTCCGGTTCCGGCGTTTCTTTAGTTCTGGCGTCCCTGCTTGCTCTGCTGCTTGTTTTCATACATATATTTATCTGCTTTGTCAAACAGCGTGCGGAGCGTACATTCGTTGTAATCGGTGGAAAGTGCCAAGCCGTGGGAATAGCTGATGCGGAACTGGGTTCCGTAGCCGTTGAACTGTTCGACTTCGTTCTGAAACTCTGTGAGGATTTCTGTGATGCTTTCGCGGGTTGCATCATAGATGACCGCCATAAATTCATCGCCGCCGTATCTTCCTACGAAATGCTTCGCGGGAATCGAGTTTCGCAGCAGCCGGGCAAAGTTCAGAATCAGCTGGTCGCCGATGGAGTGGCCGAGGCTGTCGTTGACGCGTTTCAGGTTGTTCATGTCAAAGACGATACAGGCGGTAGGAGTTTTGATGAATTCCACATTGTGGAACAGCTCTTCGCACTTGCTCTTGTTCGGCAGTCCCGTGTGAAGGTCGATGTAGGCTTTCTGTTCCAGCTGGCGGTTGGCATGGGAAACTTTGACTGCGGCAACCGTTTCATCTGCCATCTGGAAATACGTCTCGCTCATGTCTACCAGATCCGCCGTTCCGTTTTCTCCGGATCTGACCTTCTGAATTTCATTTTTCAGTTTATCCCAGTAGGCAATCTGGACATCCAGTTTTTTCTGATAATCCTTGTCGGAAAGACTCACGAGATCGTAGTGGCCGTCCTCGTATTTCAGTACGCTTAAGATATCGTCCAGGTAAGGTCTATCTCAAATCCGGAAAGATCCCAGACTTCAATACTCTTTTTTCCCTTCCTGAAGCTCCTTTTTCTCCCCTTGTCCCGCTGAAACATGCTTTCCGCATCCTGAAACAGAAGCCTTCTTTCATCTTTCAGACGGATTACCGTTTCTAAACCGCATTCCTTCAAAGTATTGATAAACGGGGCATTCAGGTACAGTGCATCCGCCACAATCACATCTGCGAAATGACCATGCCTTTTCTTTAAACGCCGGATGAGCCTTTTCGCTCCTGTCAGTTCCCCTTCATCTTTTTCTGAACCATCTCTGGGTTTCAGCATTTCCTGCCCAAAGATCACATGCGGCGATTTTCCTACCGTCATACATACCACACTTCGATGAAAGTATTCTGTCTTCCCCGTCCCGTTCTTCCGGCTCAGGCAGTCTGGACAGGACTTTTTTGTACTGCTGAATAATTCCACCCCATCAATACCTGCCGCAACATATCCGCCTATGGTTCCTTCCCGAAATACGCGGTTGCGTTTCAGAACATCAATCGTCTGCGCGTGAATTTCCTCGATTTCTTTTGGATCAATCCGGGAAAGAAGATCCCTGACTGCATCAACTTTTGGGATTTTTCCACGGATACAGTTTTTCGGTCGTTTCTCCATGCTTTCCGGCGCTGAAAAAATGGTATGAAAACTTTCATACTGAAGCATCAGGAAAATCAGCACTGGCATAACGATATTAAACAACGGGATGGGTTTTCTTTTTCTTTCATCGGATAAACCCTTGATTTTTTGTGGAATTTTGTATACACTTTTCATATAAGTTAGCAGTTTCTTCAATGCTAATTTTTCATTAAGGACACCTTCTTTCGTATGTTTGTGGGGTAACATAATTATACAATAAAAGGTGTCCTTTTTGATTGTTTATGTCTACAATTGGAAGCGAGGTGAAGCATTTGGAAAAAGAAAAACAGAAAACAGAGAGAAAAGAACATATTCTGGTCTGTCTGTCATTTTCGCCGTCCAATGAAAAAATTATCCGGACTGCGGCACAGATGGCCCGGGCATTTGGTGCTAATTTTACAGCACTGTATGTGCAGACCGCGGAACCGGCAGAGAAAACGCCGGAGGATCAGGCAAGGCTGCAGAAGCATATCCGCCTGGCAGAACAGAGCGGGGCGGAGATTGTAACGACGCACAGCGAGGACATTGCCCTGCAGATTGCAGAATATGCGAGAATTTCCGAAGTAACGCGGATTGTCATTGGAAAAAGCATGATGGATCAGGGATTTTTTCGAAAGAGAAGGGGATGGACCGAACGGCTGACCGATCTGGTGCCGGATTTGGAAATCCATATCATTCCGGATTCCAATATCATTACCATATATCTGGTCGGCGTTATGATGACGTCCATTCTGACCAGCGGTTATACCTGCAGCGTAATCAGTTCTGTGATCAGTGTAGTGCTGTTTAACTACTTCCTGACAGAACCGCGTCTGACACTGTACGCGTACGGTTCCGGTTATCCGGTGACCTTTGCCATCATGCTGGGCATTTCCATTCTGACAGGTACGCTTGCATCAAAATTAAAAGAGAATGCAAAGCTGTCTGCGCGGGATGCGTTCCGGACGAAAATTCTTTTCAATACCAGCCAGCTTCTGCAGAAGGCAGAGGATGCGTCGGAGATTTTTGATATTACAGCGACAAAGCTTGTAAAACTGCTGGGAAGGGATCTGACGGCCGCACCGGCAGGGGCACAGGAGAGCAGAATTGTCCGCGGAACACTTTACAGCGCGCAGACAGGAGGAAAGACGGAAAAAATCTTTGACCTAAGGGAACAGGAAATCATTCAGTGGGTTCTCGACAGCCGGAAAAGAGGAGAAAAATGTCTGGATCGCGGTGGAGGACAACGGCCCCGGGATTCCAAAAGAGTCCAGAGAGCATGTGTTTGAGATGTTCTATTCCGGGAAAAATAAAGTAAGCGACAGCCGCAGAAGCCTTGGCCTTGGACTGGCACTCTGCCGTTCGATTGTAAATGCGCACGGCGGGGAGATAGCACTTTATGACTACGGTCCACAGGGCTGCTGCTTTCGGATTAACCTGCCGCTCAGTGAGGTGAATTTGAATGAATAAGACATTAATTCTGGTTGTGGAAGATGATACGCCGGTTCACAACCTGATTACTACGACGTTAAAAACACACGATTATAAGTATATTTCTGCAAAGAACGGTGCGGGTGCCATTATGGAGGCATCCACACATAATCCCGACATTGTTCTGCTCGACCTTGGCCTGCCGGATATTGATGGCGTAGAGGTGATTGAAAAGATTCGAAGCTGGTCGAATATGCCGATTATCGTAATCAGTGCAAGAAGTGAGGACAGCGATAAAATCGAGGCATTGGACGCAGGAGCGGATGATTATCTGACGAAACCGTTTTCTGTGGAGGAACTGCTGGCCCGCCTTCGAGTCACACAGCGCCGTCTGTCCCAGATGCAGGCAGAAAATGGAGTCCAGTCGGCTGTCTTTGAAAACGGCGCACTGCGGATCGAGTACGCAGCGGGGTGCGCATATCTTGACGGAGAGGAACTTCATCTGACACCAATCGAATACAAGCTGCTCTGCCTGCTGTCGCAGAATGCAGGGAAGGTGCTGACGCATACGTTTATTACACAGAAAATCTGGGGAAGCAGCTGGGAGAACGATATCGCTTCCCTCCGTGTTTTCATGGCGACGCTTCGGAAAAAGCTGGAAAAGAACGGAGAGCAGACGCAGTATATCCAGACGCATATCGGGGTTGGCTACCGGATGCTGAAGGTAGAGTAAAAGAAGAAAAAATTTGACTTTACAGGCCTAAAATGATAGCATAAAGGACAGAGAACGCAGTTTTGGGAGGACGAAAAAACGGATGATGAAAAACCTCGAAGTACTGGAGGAAATTAGAAAACAGGGAAAAAATCTGATCGAGACAAAACGGGATGAGTTTGTAAAGCAGAATCTTTTATCGGACGAGTTTATTCAGATGATGCAGAAGAACAAAAAGCCGTTCGAGCTTCTGATGTCGTATTATCAGTGCGCCATTATGGAAATCGAGACAAAGTTCCGGGTGCTGAATCAGGAATACTCGCTTTCCTATGACCAGAACCCGATTGAAGGAATCAAAACAAGGGTCAAATCGTATGAGAGCATTATGCGGAAAATCCGCGTGAAAGACATCCCGGTCACACTGGAGTCTATCGAGGAAAATATCCGCGATATCGCCGGTGTGCGTGTGATCTGTTCTTTTCCAAGCGATATTTATAAGCTGGCAGACAGTTTTCTGAAACAGGATGACATTACGCTGATTGAGCGGAAGGACTATATTCAGCATCCGAAGGAGAGCGGCTACCGCAGTCTTCATCTGATCGTTCAGGTGCCGATCTTTTTACAGGATACAAAGAAACTGGTCTACGTGGAAGTACAGTTCCGTACGATCGCGATGGATTTCTGGGCGAGTCTGGAGCATAAGATGCGCTACAAGAAAAATATTCCCGAAAATCATGTCAAATATCTGCAGGATGAACTCTACGACTGCGCAAGACAGAGCGCGGAGCTGGACAACCGTATGCAGAATATCCGGAATCTGATTGCAGAGGAAGCAGAAGAGGAAGACCACTGCACCTTTGTAACGCTGCCGATGCGATGACGGATTTGAAACAAGGAGGATGCAAAATGAAACAGTGTATGGATGCAGATAATCTTCACCGTCACCTGAAAAAGATCATCGGTTAGGTGCAGGCGATCGAACGTATGGTGGATGAGGACGTGCCGTGCGAGGATATACTGGCGCAGATCAATGCGGTAAAATCGGCACTTCATAAAGTAGGACAAGTTGTCCTCGAGGGCCATATCCAGCACTGCGTGCGCGACGGCATCGAGCACGGAGATGCGGATCAGACGATTGTACAGTTTACGAAGGCTGTGGAACGGTTTGCAAATATGAAATAAAAATAAGAAGATAAGATGAAAAGAGAACTTCCGGCAGGAGCAGAAAAAAGATGCTTCGTCAGAAGTTCTTTTTGTTTTTCTGATTTTGAAAAACTCCTCTTGACAACCAATACCCCTATAGGTATACAAGGAGGAAATAGTGTGAAAAAGTTAGAGGAGTTTCTCGAGTTGGGGAGGAACGAAGAAGGACATCACGCTGGCATGCGCCGACAAGAGCAAAAAGCTTTTCGTCTTCCTTGTGTAAATCGATTATGGTAAAAATCCTCCCAAAAACAAAATAGAAATAAGTCGTTGTATCCTGTTTCTATCGTACCGGATTTTGCAGAAAAGACAAGTGCGTACCTGAAAGTGACATGGTTTCCAAAAGATACTAATGGACTTCGAAATTAAAGAATCAGCTCCTGTTCCCGGAACAGTGCGTCGACCGCCTCTTCATACTCGGCAAGCCGGTTCGCCTTTTTGATCTTTTTCAGATATTTCTGCGGATTGGTAAACGACATTCCAAGATAAATCCAAAGTGCTTTTAATTTGAACAGCACATTTTTATCCCCGGAAATCACACACGCATAACCGGCGCAGAGATCCTCACAGAACGCGTGCAGCAGCTCTTTATCGGGAGCAGAGGCTTCGCCGCCTGCCGGATCTGCACTGCGCAGCATCCCAATCAGCCACGGATTCTGCAGTACCCCGCGTCCGAGCATCACTTTCTCCGTGTCCGGAAACTCACGGCAGAGATTCTGAAAATCATCGGGTGAGAAAATGTCACCGTTGTAGCAGAGCGAGCAGCGGCTCGTCTCATACGCTGTCCGGTAGCACTCCATGCGCGGCGTAAATTTATAGAAATCTTTCTGAATCCGCGGATGAATGATCAGTTCCTCGAGCGGATATTTGTCGTAAACCGTAAGCAGATCCTCCCACTCGTCGGTATCCGTTGTGCCAAGCCGCGTTTTGATCGAGATGCGGCAGTCGCACGACGAAAAAATCTCATCGAGAAACGCGTCGAGCGTATTCGGCCACGCGAGCAGCCCGGAGCCGCGCCGCTTGGCGACAACCGTGCCGGACGGGCATCCGAGGTTCAGATTGACGGTATCGTAACCGTACTCCCTCAGTTCCTTTGTCAGGAACAGAAAATCCTCCGCCTGATTAGTGAGAATCTGCGGAATCACCGTCATTCCTTCGTTGTGCTCCGGGAGAATATCGTTCCGTTCGCGGGAACTCATTTTTTTATTTGTAATAAACGGCGTGAAATAACGGTCCGCCGCCGGAAAATATTTGTGGTAAGCATTCCGGTACACATACCCGGTCAGCCCTTCCATCGGGGCGAGATAAAACTGCATGATGATAAAATCCTTTCGAAAAATAGTCAGGGAACTGCAGAAAATGACTGCATTTCCCAATATCCAAAAGTGTACCACAAAACCATGGAAAACGACAGAAAAAGTTCCTACAGAAAGTGCAGTCAGACACCGAGAAGCACGGAAAATACAAAATATACTAAAATAGTGGGAAAAATAGAGAAAAATGCAGAAAAGGTCTTGACTTTAAAGTGTACTTGAATGATACACTGATTCCAGAAGGAAACATAAGGGAGGAATTTCAAGATGGAAAAAGTAAAAAAAGTAACCCTTTCCGGCATGCTCTTTGCGATCGGCCTGATCCTGCCGTTCTTCATCGGCCAGATCCCGGCAGTTGGAAAAATGCTCCTGCCATGAACGGCTGGAAGCATACTACGATATGAAGGTCTTCCTCACGATCGATCCGATCGAGCAGATCCAGAGAATTGAAAAGCGGAACGGGAGTGAAAAGGCGGTGGAATTTCAGAAGAAATGGATTCCGCTCGAGGAGCTGTATTTTGAAAAATGCCGCACCAGAAGCCGGTGCGACGTCTGTTTTACAATGTGTGATGAGATGTAGAAAAAATCCGATACAGAATCTTTTTTGAGGGGTCCTCAAAGATTTCTGTACCGGATTTTTCTAATTCTGCATATGAATCTGCTCGCCCGTCACCGGCGCAAAGCAGCGAAGCGTTTCGCCATCAAGATTCTCGCGGTGCATATCAACCGCAGAAATCTGATGATTGTCATACGTCGTATAATAGTAAATTCCCTGCGTCGCATTGCAGCAGGAAGTATAGAGCGTGATCTCATACTTTCCGTCCGCCACCTCGCAGCATCCTCTCTGCTGGTCAACAGAATTTAAAATATGGAAAAACTGGCTGACACTCTCCGTTTCGCTGTTTCCCGAGATCGAGTTCTGCTTTACAAACGCCACGCGTGCAAAGCGGGAAGCAGACGAGAGGTCGCCCGGCAGTCCAAGACCGCCCATGCCACGGCTGTACGTAGAAAGATCGAGCTGGTTGGAAAACGTGTTGGCCGGCTGTTTCGGTGACAGATGCAGGTAATTGTTCAGTGAGAACATCTGCATTGGAAACGGCGGATTGTTTGTCAGAACGCCGACCGGATTGTCGTAGACATGCAGACCGTCCGCCGTGGATTCCACGGTGATGGCACCCGATGCATCTGCGATGATCCAGTGAAGCTGTGCGAGCGGAAGATTCTTTTTAAAAGGTGTGCTGATGAGATTGATACGGGAGAGGGATTCTTTTGCTTCCGCAAGCGAAGCACATGTACCGAGAATCCACGGGATCAGCTCGAACTGCGCGATATTGTCTTTCTCCGGTTTCGGATCGAAATAAACGGCATTTCCTACAAAATTAAGGCCGGCGATACCAAGCCCCTTTTCATTGAACGCCTCATAATAGAGCGGGTAATCATCCATCACACACGCCATGCCGATCATTGCATAGTGATGGGAAAGGGACGGCATATGAAGAAAGGAAAACGGATAATTGCGAGGTGTAACGGTGATCTGGTCGCCATAGGAAAATTCATAATCGAGTGTGCGACCCATATAAAAGTCGCGTGTTTGATAGGTTGCTGCTGTACACATAGAAAAACTCCTTTCGATGGACGGGTTGTCATTGCTGTAAGGTATCATAGCACAGAAGCGGAGGAACGAACAGGAGAAAAATATGAAAAAAGTATAAAAAAGTATAAAAAAGGATCCTGTCAGGCAGGATCCTTCAGAGTGGAGACAAAACCCTGCTTTTGCAGGGTTTGCTATGGGTGTTTTTTGAGGGATGATTGCTCAGATACGCTCCGGGTCGCTGACCGGTATCTGTTTCGAAGCAGCAGATCAGACATAGATGCTGTGATTTGAAAGGACGCTGCAGGAAGAGGTGGAATTACGCAAGATGCTTCCGGAAGCGTTCTATGACAGCAACGGATTCTGCACTGACAGGTTTCGGAACAGCGGACGGTTTTGCAAGAAAATAGCCCTGCAGGAGATCAACATCCAGTTCCAGTACCTTCAAAAGTTCAGCTGGAGTTTCCAGACCCTCGGCAATGATTTTCATGCCTCTTTGATGTGCATAGGAAACAATATTTTCTACGATCTGCTGCTTGTCCGGATCGGAGTCGATATCGCGGATGATGGAAAGATCTAGCTTGATATACGCCGGTGCAAGCTCCAGAAGCGTTTTTTCATTGCTGTAGCCGCTGCCGTAGTCATCCAGGGCAAATACACCGGAAAATCCCGGCATCTCACGTTTTTTCAGCAGAGCTGTAAGATCCGGTGAATCCTCCTCTGTGATCTCAATGACAATCCGATCCTGAAGAAAGCTGTATTGTTCGACGTAAGCCACTGCCTCGTCGTGATTCATGTATTGGCTTGCAATCGAATTGACAAAGAGAAGCTCATCACCGCGTATCTGATGGGTGGAGAGGAATGTGGCATAGGATTTTGCAGAGAGAAACATAGTCAGACGTTCTATTTCATGCAGGCACTCTTCCTCGTGAGCCAGCTGCAGGATCTGATCCGGACGAGTAAGTGCCGGGAGATTTCCGCGCATCAGCGCCTCGTAGGCGTAGATACTGCCGTCCGTGGCGGAAACAATTGGCTGGAAGTAATACGTAAACAGCTCTTCATTCAACATTTTATGGAACAGGCGGCGCATCTCGGTTTCCTTTGCATTTTTTGTAAAAAGCTCCAGATCGAATTCGGTAATGTACCCTTTTTCTGCTTTCTTTACCTGGTACATTGCGAAATCCGCATATTTTTTCAGCGTAGACAGATCTGTACTGTTTTCCGGATACCAGGAAACTCCGCCGGAAAGGCGAAGGGGCAGTTTACGACCACTTGGCAGCTCCAGGGCTGTATTTGAAACCGCAAGGGAAAGATTCTGCAGAAGTGCTCGAATTTCTTCCTGCGATTGGTAGCCGTAGAACAGAAGATTAAATTCATCGCCGGAAATACGGGCACAGAGCGTTTTAGCCGGCACAGAGGAGATAAAACACTGTCCTGCCTGCCGGATATAGGCATCGCCCCAGTCGTGGCCGAAGGTGTCGTTGGTGCGTTTTAGATTGTCAAGGTCGATCATCAGAAGGGCAGCGTGACCGAGAACTTCCGAATGCTCAAAAAGAGCTTCACTTTCCCGCTGAAACGCGCGTCGATTGTAGAGACCGGTCAATGCATCGTAATCACGCTCGTGCTCCATGCGCTGCCGTTCCAGCATAACGGAGGTAAAATCTTCGACAAGTCCGATCTGCGCATAGCCCTCGCGGGAGGTCTCCATACGGATGTAGCGGATTGTTCCGTCAGAAAATGAAATTTCATACACCTTAGAATGTCCGACCCATACGGTATGAGAATGTGTCTGGTCAAATTCACGCAGCATCTGCTGGAAATACCGGGTGGAAAGCCCGGAGACATCTTCAGATGGAAGGTTGAGCATGGGAAAAAGTTCTTTGTGACATAGACCGTGTTGAGATCAAAACGCATCTCATAGCCACCCAGTTCAATACTTGCCATTTCCATGATACGCAGGAATTTTGTGGAGGTTGTCAGAATAATATGGATACTGCCGTCATCGGAAAAGTCACCTTCTTCCAGGTAATTGGGAAGATAGGCAGCCTTTTCTTTCTCTGTAAGATAAGGGGAAAGATCAACGACCTGTCCCATCTGCTCAAGCGTATAGGCGGTATCGGCGTAGGCGGAAAAAATATTTGGCATGGCAAGGGCACCAACCCTTCCTTTGGCGGCATCGAGAACATTTTTTTCCAGGTCATTGATGCTGCCCTGACTGGAGGCTTCGACCGTAATATGCTCTTTTTTTCCGATCGTTGTATTGAATTCCTCAACAAGACGTTCAAAGGAAGCTAACTGATCTCCGTTGTAATACGTCCATACGGTCAGCGTAACGGGTTTGTCGGAGGCGCGGCATCCGCCAAGAAGCGATACAGCGAGAATAGAACTCAAAAGAAAGGTTGTGACTTGATTTGAAAGAATTATAACATAAAGGAACAGGAGCCGCAATCGAAATTAAGCCGTGGAACAGAAAAGTTGTTACAGTTCACTGGTTCCCAGCGAACTGTAACATTCGCAGCCCTCATTTAAAGTTTTGCTTCGCAAAAGGAGGGCTGCTCACGCCTGAATCACTTTCTTACGCAGCGAAACAGCAAGTGTTTCACTGCTGAGTGAACAGTAACGAAAAGTTACCTGTTGTTTGCCGGGTACCGGTGAAGTGTAATGCAGCAGGAAAGAATCCGGTAAAGGAAAAAAGCTCCGCCGGAAAAAAAGGTGGTATTTCCGGTGGAGCTCTGTGAAAAAAGTGATCAGAATTTTACTGATGATAATAAGAGAGGAAGTCGGTGATCTTTTCAACCGCATCCTTTAAAACTTCAATTCGCGGCAGGTAAACAACGCGGAAGTGATCCGGCTGTCCCCAGTTGAAGCCGCCGCCGTGGACGATCAGAAGTTTTTTGTCGCGCAGCAGATCGAGAGCAAATTTTTCGTCGTTTGTGATATTGAACTTTTTCGTGTCAATTTTCGGGAACATGTAGAACGCAGCTTTTGGTTTGACTGCGGTGATACCCGGAATATCGCAGAATGCCTTGTAAACGTATTCGCGCTGCTCGTAAATCCGTCCGCCCGGAATGATGTAGTCGTTGACACTCTGGTGGCCGCCAAGAGCGGTCTGGACAACGGACTGTGCCGGAACATTGGAGCAGAGACGCATGTTGGAGAGCATTTTGAGCCCTTCAATATAGTCCTTTGCGATAGCTTTATTTCCGCTTAAGATCATCCAGCCGATACGGAAGCCTGCGATCATGTGCGATTTGGAAAGACCACTGAAGGTGACACAGAACAGATCCGGTGCGAGGGATGCAATAGAAACATGCTCGAGACCGTCCATGACGAGCCGGTCATAAATTTCATCGGAAAAGATGATCAGCTGATGTTCTCTGGCAAGCTCGACAATCTGCTGCAGTACCTCTTTCGGATAGAGTGCACCGGTCGGGTTATTCGGATTGATGATAACAATCGCTTTTGTGCGGTCGGTGATCTTCTTTCGCATATCATCGATGTCCGGATACCATTCGGACTGTTCGTCGCAGATGTAGTGGACGGCTTTTCCGCCGGCCAGCGTTGCGCAGGCAGTCCAGAGAGGGTAATCCGGGGATGGGATGAGGATTTCATCCCCGTCATCCAGAAGAGCGGACATACAGAGGTTGATCAGCTCACTGACGCCGTTTCCTGTATAAATATCATCAATAGAAACATTTGGCAGTTTCTTTAACTGTGCGTATTGCATGATTGCTTTTCTTGCGGAGAAAAGTCCCTGGGAAGGAGAGTAGCCCTCACAGTCGGTAAGCTGATGACTCATGTCGTAGATGACCTCATCCGGGGTACGGAAACCAAAAGGAGCCGGATTTCCAATGTTCAGCTTCAGAACCTGCGTGCCGCACGCTTCCATGCGGTTGGCTTCTTCTACGACAGGTCCGCGGACATCATATAAGACATTGTCGAGTTTTGATGATTTTTTAAATTCTCGCATAGGGGAACCTCCTGTTTTTTTCTGGGAAAGAGAAGCAGCAGATGGATCAGAACAAGATTCTGTCGAATCAGAAACCGTATCTGCCGTATAGTTTACTGTGGAATCTTTTGCAAGCAGCCAGTCGGGATCGACCTGGAGCACATCGGCCAGAAAGTGAAGAATGTCGGAGCGCGGAACCGTTTTTCCGCTGACATACTGGCTGACATGGCTTTTTCCAAGCTTCACACCGCGCCGCTGGGCCGCTCGGATCAAATCGACCTGCTTGAACTGTTTCGCCTGCATGGCTAGTTTCAGACGGTCGGAAAAGGTTTCGTTTGTCATAGAAAATCTCCTTAAGATAGAATACAAAATAAAAAAAAGTTCAAAACTGTGCTTATTGTAGCATGGACAAGAAAAAAGTTCAATAGAAAAACTGAAAATTGTAAAAATGTTGAAAAGTTCAAAATTAAAGCGAAACAAGTTCAATTATAATATTGTCTATTCTGTACAGGTAAAGCGTTAAACCTTGCGCATTTTGCAAATTGACAAACGATGAGATTTCGGTAGAATAAAAAAATAGGATGCTATGCGTTTCTGTTGGGATCCGCCAATAGAAACGGGAGAGAAAGGAAGGAAAATGTATGGGGGAAGGTCATAAAAAACTGAATTTTTCCGATTGTATGGGACTTGCGATCGGACAGATCATCGGTTCGGGCATCATGGTACTGACGGGAATCGTCATCGGTCTGACAGGACACGGCATTGCCGCAGCGTTTATTTTAGGTGCCGTGCTTGCCATTATCACCTGTGTACCGTTCATCATCCTGACGTCCGCAATCCCGTCATCAGGCGCCGGCTTTACTTACATCCGACGATTGATGGGTGAAAAAGCCGGCTTTATGTACATTGCGATGTTTGTCTTAAGCCAGGTTCTGATCGCAACGTACGCGAAAGGCTTTGCGAGCTATTTCTGCTCGATTTTTCCACAGTTTGGCGAGTCGGCTGTCGCAATGGCAGCACTTGTAATCTGTACCGCCGTCAATCTCATCGGACTGAAATCGAGCGCACTGGTGCAAAAGGGCATGGTTGTGCTGTTGCTTTTGAGCCTGTTCTTATTTATTGTATTCGGTCTGCCCAAGGTGAGCTGGGATGCCCTGACACCGACGGTATCCAACCTGATGCCGAACGGTCCGAAGAACTTTTTCACAGGCGTAGCGCTTTTAAGTTTTGCGTGCGGAGGCGCAAAATTCGTTGCGGAGAACGGAGATGATATCGTGGAGCCGTCCCGCACGATTCCAAAGGTTATCGTGCTTTCCACGAGTATCGTTGCTGTATTCTACGTGCTGATCGGTATCGTGGCAGGCGGCGTGCTTCCGGTCGAAACGGTCGCATTTCAGAATCTGACGCTTGTCGCACAGGAGATTTTTCCAACCTGGCTGTACCTGTTTTTCGTGTTCGGTGGTGCCGTATTTGCGCTGCTTACCACCCTGAACGGAACCTTGAGCTGGGTGACAAGAGGACTGCAGGCTGCCGCAAAACAGGGCTGGCTGCCGGAAAAAACCGCGGAGGAGAATAGAAACGGTGTTCCGGCGATCCTTCTGATGGTCTTTTTCCTGATGGGCGCCATTCCGATCCTTACGGGAATGGATCTGACATTGATTTCCAACATGGGTGTCGGAACCGATATGGTGACGGAATTTATGGTACTCCTGGCCTGCTGGCGTCTGCCGGATATCTTCCCGGAAGAGTATCAGAAATCTGCGTTTTGTATGAAAAAGCGGACACTTCACATTCTGCTGTTTTTCATCGGCATTCTGATGATCGGAACCTCGTATGTCAATCTGTCGGATCTTACCGTTCCAGCGGCGATCGCATGCGGCATCTATATTCTGGTGATGTTTGTTTACACGCAGGTCCGATACCCGTATGTGAAGGCAAAACAGGAAAAGAAAGAAGACAAATAAAGAAGAGAAATGGAGAAGAAACATGAGGGCAACAACAAAAGAGCAGGGCTTTTACAGCCAGATTTTTAAGCTGGTTCTGCCGATTGTGATTCAGAATCTTTTAAGCGCGGCAGTCAACTCTGCCGATGTCGTGATGCTGAACTACGTGGGACAGTCCGCTATTTCCGCGGTATCCCTGGCATCCAACTATGCAAATGTATTATTTATGGTTTATTACGGACTGGGAACAGGAGCAACACTTCTGTGTGCCCAGTACTTTGGAAAAGGCAATATGCGAGCAATTCAGACTGTCGAGGGAATCGCACTTCGATTCTCCGTCATCATCTCCGTCGTTGTGGCAGGAATTGCTTTTACCATGCCACAGATGATGATGCGTCTGTTTACAGATAATGCGGAACTGATCCGGATCGGTGCTTCGTATCTGCGCGTCATGGGTGTGACCTACCTGTGCTGGGGCATTACGGAGATCTATCTTGCGGTGCTTCGAAGCCTCGGCCGTGTGACGATCAGCATGGCGATGAATATGATGGCATTCGCACTGAACGTATTTTTCAACGCATGCTTCATTTTTGGTCTCTTCGGATTTCCGAAGCTTGGAGCAACCGGTGTTGCAATCGCAACGGCGATGTCGCGTGTCATTGAACTGATCGGCTGTGTGATTGTATCGATTATGAGTAAGGATATCAAGCTCGATCTGCGGTACATGTTCATCCGCAACAAGCTGCTGTTTTCCGATTTTGTGAAGCTGTCACTTCCGGCGCTTGGAAATGATCTTTCCTGGGGCGTTGCATTTTCGATGTATTCTGTGATCCTGGGGCATTTGGGAAGCGATGCGGTAGCGGCAAACTCGCTCGTTGTCGTTGTAAGAAATATCGGAACTGTGCTGTGCTTTGGTGTGGCAAGTGCGGGCGGTATTCTGCTTGGAAATGTTATGGGAGAAGGAAATCTGGAAAAGGCGAAGGAATATGCGTCTAAACTGCTGAAGCTGACGGTTGTTACCGGAGCTGTGGGCGGACTGGTTGTACTGGGTATCACGCCGTTTGTACTGAAGTTTGCCTCTTTAAATGAGACCGCGATGCATTATCTGAAATATATGCTGCTGATTAACACCTATTATATTATGGGGGCGGCCGTCAATACGACGCTGATTGCCGGAGTATTCCGTGCCGGAGGTGACACAAAGTTCGGACTGGTCTGTGATACGATTGATATGTGGTGCTACGCGGTGCCGCTTGGATTTATTGCAGCGTTTGTCTTCAAGCTTCCTGTCCTTGTGGTTTATTTCCTGCTGTGTACAGACGAGTTTGTAAAATGGCCGTGGGTTCTGAAACGGTATAAGAGCGGACTGTGGGCAAAAAACATTACGCGGGATCACCTGTTTGAGGATGAAGAAAAAGAATAGATGATATAGAAAAAAGACATCTGCAGGGGTGAAAAATCACTTCGCCAGATGTCTTTTTCAAACACGCTCTAACTGTGCTGCAAGAGTCAAAGAAACAACAGCGGAAAGTCAGAATGGTTATAGCATAACGGATCGGAAACTGGTATGATCAGACCGTAAAAGGATAGTGCAAAAGTTTTAAAGAACGGTATATCCTTTGCTCTTTAAGCTTGCTTCTGTCTCGTACACATCCGGTACATGGAACACCATGATCGGGCAGCCGGACTCGCGGTTGAAGGAGAGATAGATATAGTCGATGCTGATATTTGTCTCAAGCAGTGTTTTCAGAAGGGAATTTAAGTTGCCCGGCTGATCAACTACCTCGACACCGAGTACATCTGTCTGGCGTGTCATGTAACCGGCAGCCTGAAGCGCCTGCTCTGCTTTATCCGGATCGGAAACGACCATGCGGACAATGCCGTACTCTGCGCTGTCGTTGTTGACAGAACCTAAAATATTGACGTCGTTTTCAAACAGAATCTGTGTGATCTGCTGCATCGTGCCTTTTTTATTTTCTGCGAAAATAGAAAGTTGTTTTAACATAATGGGGGCCTCCTAAAATTGATCTCTGATTCCATTATACTGCCAAAATCAAACGCGTCAACGAATTTTGTAAAAGAAGACGAAAAAAAGGTAAAAAAGCGTATCGTTTACAGAAAATTAATAGAATAAAAGCATCAATATAAAAAAATAAAAAAAGAAATCAATGAGCGAAAAAAAGACAGAAAAGTCGGATAATAAGAGAAAATGCACAAAATACAAATAAAATATGAGAAAACGGGTGAAAAAACTTTTGCATAATGACGAAAAATGCGTTACAATATAAGCGCTATATGTGAATTTATTATTGGGAGGTATTAGAATTATGGCAACATTTTATGCATCAAAAACAGGAGAAGTATCTGCAAGAGAAAAAGAACATTCCGCGCTGGTACGTGAACTGGCCGGTGAGTGTATGACACTTCTTGAAAACGACGGAACCCTGCCGCTTGCCGGTGCAGGAAAAGTCGCAGTTTATGGTAACGGCGTCCGCCACACGGTAAAAGGGGGTACCGGTTCCGGAGACGTTAACACAAGAACGGTTGTTACGATCGAACAGGGCTTAAAAGAGGCCGGCTTTGAAATTCTGACTGGTAAATGGCTCGATGAATATGACAAAGTGCTTGCAGATGCGCAGGCTGCATATCAGGCAGAGCTGGCAAAAAAAGCAGAGGAGCTTCACGTTCCGATTTTTGCTGTTATGTTCTCGGAAGTATTTGCACAGCCTGATGTGCCGGTAATTACCGAAAAAGAGGACACCGATACCGCTATCTATGTTCTGTCAAGAAACTCCGGTGAAGGTGCAGACCGCTATAACAGAGCATGCGATTATCTGCTCGGCGAAAACGAGCTCGCTGACATTGCCTATCTGGCAGAGCATTATGAGAAAACAGTTTTAATTTTGAATATTGCGAACCTTGTAGACACCACAGAGTTAAAGAAAATCAAAGGACTGAATGCAATTCTTCTTGCAGGACAGGCCGGAAATGCAACCGGAAACATCGTTGCAGACGTTGTTCTCGGAAAGAGCATCCCATCCGGAAAGCTGACTGATACATGGGCTGCTTCCTATGAAGACTATCCGTCCTCAAAAAATTTCAGCCACAACAACGGTGACACCAACGATGAGTATTACAGCGACGGCATTTATGTCGGCTACCGTTATTTTGACACCTTCAACGTAACCCCGAACTACTGCTTCGGCTATGGCAAAGGTTATACTGATTTTGAGACGGAAGTAAGGGACGTGGAGGCAGATGCCAAGAACGTTACCGTTACCGCATCCGTAAAGAATATTGGTGATGCATTCGCCGGAAAAGAAGTCGTACAGGTTTACTATTCCGCACCGGATGGCACGATTGAGAAACCGTATCAGGAGCTTGGCGGCTTCGGAAAATCCGATCTGCTCTCGCCGGGTGAGTCCCAGACGATTACCATTTCCTTCCCGACGAGATCTATGGCTTCCTACGATGAGAAAAAAGCAGCATGGGTACTCGAGGCAGGAACGTATTACATCCGTGTCGGCAACAGCTCCAGAACAACGAAAGTGGCAGCAGCCCTGAATCTCAAAGAGACCGTTGTTACGGTTCAGGGAAAGAATCTCTTCCCTGCAGATGACGCTCCACAGGAACTCTCCAAAGCAGGCGTAACACCGTACAGCTATGAAGGTGAGGCAGAAGAAAAAGCAGCTGCAAAACAGATCGATATCTGCAGCAAATGCATCAAGACGGAGACTGTTGTCTACAGTGAGACACCGGAAGCATTCCCGGCTTATGAGGGAGAGAAGCTGACCGCGGCAGATGTAAAGAGCGGAAAAGCGACGTTAAAAGATCTCGTATCGCAGCTGACCGTAGAAGAGATGGCTGCCGTTTGCAATGGTACTGCAGACGGACTTGGCCAGGAAGGATTTATCGGATCTTCTTCCGATATGGCGCCTGGAGCAGCGGGAGATACGACTTCCATTCTTCTTGAGGACAGAGGTATTTACAATACGATTCTTGCAGACGGTCCGGCCGGTCTTCGTCTGATTCCGCACTTTGTCGTTGATGCAGACGGAAAGATGGTATCCTCCGGAAATCCTCTGGAAGATGCGTTTAACAAAAATGAAATCGAAGTTCCGGAAGGCGGCACGGAGTATTTCCAGTACTGCACCGCAATCCCGGTAGCAGCGCTTCTTGCGCAATCGTGGAACATGGATCTGATCCAGAAATGCGGTGATATCGTCGGAAAAGAGATGGAAGAATTCCACATTTCCGTATGGCTGGCGCCTGGCATGAATATTCACAGAAATCCGCTTTGCGGAAGAAACTTCGAGTACTACTCGGAAGATCCGCTGGTGGCAGGTATGTGCGCCGCAGCCGATACCAGAGGAATCCAGTCCCATGCCGGAATCGGAACCAGCATTAAGCACTTTGCAGCCAACAACCAGGAAGACAACCGTATGTACGTCAATGAGCACATCAGCGAGCGCGCAATGCGTGAAATCTATCTGAAGGGCTTTGAAATCGCAGTCAAGACAGCACAGCCGATGACGATTATGTCTTCCTACAACCTGGTAAACGGTGTGCATACTGCCAACAGCCACGACCTTTTGACCGCAGCAGCAAGAGATGAGTGGGGCTTCGCAGGCTATGTCATGACCGACTGGGGAACCTCAGAGGACATGAGCGGATTGTTCGCTTACAAATATAACCTGAAATATGGACATTCCACTTCAAGAGAGTGTGTTCTTGCAGGAAACGATCTGCAGATGCCTGGCCAGCAAGGAAACCGTCAGGAAATTGTAGCATCTGTTGCAGACGGAACTCTGCCGCTTGGACAGCTTCAGACCTGTGCATACCGCATTCTGAATGTTGTTCTGCAGTCCCTCGCCTATGATGATTGCAAACCATACGGTGATCAGTTCGATCTCGAAGAGGCAGTTACCGTTACAAAAGCATAAAAAATCAAAAAAACATAGAAGCAGCCCCGCAGACCTTTACCATAAGGCTTTGCGGGGCTGCTTTTTGTACGGTCAAAGGAGCAAGGCTGTGACTGCAAGAGATAAGCGATTTCCGCAATCTGCAAGCCCAGCTTGGTGGCATAAAATGTAAAAAGCTCACGAAAGAACTGTAAAACTGGAGAAAAATACAGAATAAAATCGGTAAAAAATAGTGAAAAATGCACAAAAAGATTGTCCATAGAGCAAATAGTGTGTTATAATGAATGCATCTATTAAAACAGGGGGATAGATTATGGCAAAAGAAATGATAGCAATGCTTCTTGCCGGAGGTCAGGGATCTCGCCTTTATGCGCTGACCGAGAAGCTTGCAAAACCGGCAGTTCCATTTGGCGGAAAATATAGAATCATCGATTTCCCACTTTCTAACTGCGTAAATTCCGGAATTGATACCGTAGGTATTCTGACACAGTATCAGCCAATGGTGTTAAATGAGTACATAGGAAACGGCCAGCCGTGGGATCTGGACCGCCTCCATGGAGGTGTTCACGTGCTGCCTCCTTATCAGAAAGCCTCAGGTTCTGACTGGTATAAAGGAACTGCAAATGCCATCTACCAGAACATTCCATTCATCGAGAGCTACGATCCGGAGTACGTCATCATCCTTTCCGGAGACCAGATCTGCAAACAGGACTACAGCGATTTCCTCCGCTTCCATAAGGAAAAGGGCGCAGAATTCAGCGTTGCGGTTATGGAAGTGCCGTGGGAGGAGGCATCCCGTTTCGGACTTATGGTGGCAGATGAAAATGACAAAATCACCGAGTTTCAGGAAAAACCAAAACAGCCGAAATCCAATCTGGCATCCATGGGTATCTACATTTTTAACTGGGATATCCTGAAAAAATATCTGATTGAGGACGAGGCAGACCCGAATTCTTCGAATGATTTCGGAAACAACATCATCCCGAATCTTTTAAAAGACGGACGCAATATGTACGCTTATCACTTCAGCGGATACTGGAAAGATGTAGGAACCATCTCCTCCTTGTGGGAGGCAAACATGGAAATCCTCGATCCGGAACACAGCGGAATCAACCTGTTTGACAATGACTGGAAGATTTACAGCCGAAACAGCGGAAAAACAGGTCATAAGATCACCGAAACCGCCGTTGTGGAAAACTGTATGATCACCGATGGCTGCCGTATTGCAGGTCATGTCAAACGTTCGATTTTGTTCTCCGGTGTAAAGGTTGCAGAGGGCGCAGAAGTAGAAGATGCCGTTATCATGGGAGGAACCGTGATCGAATCCGGAGCAGTCGTGAAACACTGTATCGTTGCGGAAAACGTTGTGATTGGCCAGAATGCCGTGGTAGGAGAAATGCCGCATGACGGTGAAAAAGGTGTTGCCACCATCGGATCCGGAATCCATATCGGTGAGCGTGCCAAAGTAGGACCAAATGCAATGGTAAATGCAAATGTAAAGGATGGTGAAGAAGAATGGTAAACGCAAATGCAGATGCACTGGGCATCATTTTCCCAAACAGCTATGATGAGCAGGTACCGGATCTGGTAAACGAGCGTCTGATGGCCTCCATTCCTTTTGCCAGCCGTTACCGCATGGTGGACTTTATTTTATCCAGCATGGTAAACTGCGGAATCGGAAATGTATCCATTATCGTCCGCAAAAATTACCATTCGCTGATGGATCATCTCGGCTCCGGACGTGAGTGGGATCTTGCCAGAAAAAAAGGCGGCTTAAACATTGTTCCGCCTTATTCCGAGAAGAAAATTCAGGTGTACTCCGGAAGAGTGGAAGCACTGGCAAATGTTCTCGATTTCCTGAAATGGCAGAAAGAAAAATACGTTGTTATGGCAGATACCAACATTGCCTGCAATTTTGATTTCAAAGAGATGCTGAATCAGCATATCGAAAGCGGCGCAGATGTTACTGCAGCTTATACCAAGCAGCCGATTCCGGAAGGCGTCAGAAGCTCTTACGAGAAAACCAATTATCTGCACTACACCTTCTCCATGGCAGGACAGAAGATCAGCAAGATTTTTGTAAACTCAGAGGAACACGGAGTACAAAATGTATCGATGAATATCTACGTGATGGAGCGTAAGCTTCTGATCGACGAAATCAAAAAAGGCTTTGTCCTTGGAAATAAATTCTTTGAGCGTGATGTTCTGGCACCGCAAACGGAGAAACTGAACATTCAGGGATATGAGTTTACCGGTTATCAGGCAAGAATCGACGATATGAAGAGCTATTTTGATGAGAACATGAAGCTCTTAAAAGATGAGAATCTGGATAGTCTCTTCTCCGGCAACCCGATCTATACCAAAGTCCGCGACGACAATCCGACCCGTTATATCAACGGATCAAAAGCGAAAAACGTGATGGTAGCAGACGGCTGTGTGATCGAAGGCGAAATCGAAAACAGCATTTTGTTCCGTGGTGTCAAGGTAGCCAAGGGAGCAAAAGTAAAGAACTGCATTCTGATGCAGGATACCGTGATTGAAGCAGGCGCTGAGATTGAGTACGTTGTTTCTGATAAATACGTTACGGTATCTGAAGGAAAACAGCTCAAAGGAACCGATTCCTTCCCGGTATTTATTGCGAAGGATCAGGTTGTATAAAGAAAAGAATAGAATGAAATAGAAATACCGACTGCCAATGTAGAATATATCAATATTGATGGGCAGTCGGTATTTTTTGGAAAAATTCAGAGAAAAATAGTAGATTGAGTAATGCATCTGTGATATGGTAATAAAACAAAACAGTGATAGCCTAAGGAAGGGAAGATTCTTACCATAAAAATTCCCGGTTGTACAGCTTATGGTTACAGTACAGTCTGTTTTTAGGCTTTCAGCGTTGGCAGCTGATACTGTTTTTTCAGCTCTTTATATTCTGTCTCAAATTCTTCTTCTTTCTTTAATGCATGCAGATACTCATGTGTATCAAAGGATCCGCTGTGGATCTGGCTGACGCAGACGGCAATGTTGGAGCAGTGGTCGGAAATCCGTTCGAAGTCGGTCATCACATCGGAAAGGATAAAACCAAGCTCGATCGTGCATTTTCCACTCTGGAGCCGTTCGATGTGGTGGTTCTTCAGGCTGGAATTCAGGCTGTCAATCACCTGCTCGAGTGGTTCCACTTCATTTGCTTTTTTTACATCCTCATTGTTGAAAACGGAGAAGGTCAGGCTGACAATATCTTTGACTGCTTTTCCATAAACAGCAAGCTCTGCGGCTCCGTCAGAAGAGAACTGCAGGTTCTTGTCATGCATCTCTCTTGCAGCTTTCATGATGTTGACGGTGTGATCGGAAATTCGTTCGAAATCGCCGATGCAGTGCAGAATCATGGAAAGTGTCTGGCTGTCCTTCGGGGAAAGCTTTTCGCTGGAAAGCTTCACCAGATATGTGCCGAGGGCATCTTCAAAATGATCCACCTTTTTCTCAAGAATATCTACATTTTCCGCATCCGCCTCGTTGTAGGAGGCCATCAGGTCAACAGAAGTAACAAGGCCGGTTTCGGTCAGTTCTGCCATTTTTGCGGCTGCAACTTTACACTGCTGCAGAGCAAAAGCCGGGCTGTCGAGGAAACGGGTATCGAGCATCTGAACAGCTTCGTCTGCTTTTTCTTCCGGTCCGTCCGGAATGGTCAGTTTCGCAAGTTTGACCAGTCCGTCTGCAAACGGGAACAGGATCAGTGTTGCGAAAATATTGAAGCCGGAGTGAACGATTGCGATGCCGGCTGCATTTGCCGAGGTTTCCAGGAATGGAAAATGTACAAAGGCATTGATTCCATAGAAGAGAACCAGGAAAAGAACAGTACCGATAATGTTAAAATAAAGGTGAACCATTGCGGTACGGCGTGCATTGCGGCTTGTACCGATGGAGGAGAGCAATGCGGTGATACATGTACCGATATTCTGTCCCATGATGATCGGGATCGCTACGGCGTAGCTGACGGAACCGGTTGCGCAGAGTGCCTGGAGAATACCGACAGAAGCAGAGGAACTCTGGATCACGGCGGTCAGAATGGTTCCGGCAAGAACACCGAGCACCGGAATTGAGAATTTTACGAGAAGTCCCGTGAATTCCGGTACATCTGCGAGCGGTGATACAGCGCTGCTCATGGTGTGCATACCAAACATCAGAATGGAAAAACCGGTTAACAGGGTACCGACATTTTTCTTTTTATCGCTCTTTGCCAGCATCAGCATAAAAACGCCGATGATTGCAAGAATGGGGGAAAAGGACGACGGGTTCAGCATTTTAATGAATACATTGTCGCCCTGAATGCCGGTAAGACTTAAGATCCAGGAAGTGATGGTGGTACCGATATTGGCGCCCATGATGATGCCGACTGCCTGGTTCAGCTTCATGATGCCGGAGTTTACGAATCCGACAACCATAACAGTAGTTGCAGAAGAGGACTGGATAACTGCGGTAACACCGGCACCTAAAAGAACTGCCATAATCCGCTTTGATGTCAGCTTTTCCAGCAGGTATTCCAGTTTACCGCCGGAAAGTTTGGTCAGGCCATCGCCCATGGCACTCATGCCGTATAAGAACATGGCAAGGCCACCGACAAAGGATAACACTCCAAAAATGTCCATAATTTCTCCCTTTACGTAATTTTCTTTTTCTTTTCGTGGTTTTAACAATAGATACACGTTTTGCAGGTCTTACTCGAGAAAAAACCTACATTTAGAAGATAACACATCTAAAAACAGTTTTGTGTTAAATGTATGTAAAGTTTGTAAAACGGTCAAAACAACTCAAAATCCGGTGCGGCACTGTTTTGTGCCGGTACCGGATCGTTTCTCGATTCCTTTGCATCCGAAAGAAGCTGCCACTCGCAGGATCTGCAGATGCGGGTAGTTTGGCTGAATATGATTTTCATAAGAAATCTTTTAACTTTTCCATGTTGTATTCTTCAAATTTTCGCAGCTTATCCATCAGATCCCGGATTTTGGGATCCGCGTCCTCATACTGGCGGTACTTCTGGATTGCCTCGACGATGCCCATGCTGCTTCCGGTAATCAGCATGCTGGCAATGTGTGAGACGGACGGATCCGTCATAGTCTGCAGGTTTATCATAAAATACGTGCGTGCTTTTTCCATTATGCCAAGGCCTTTTTCATCGTAGCCGTGTTCATTCAGCAGCTCCTTTGCCGCCTGATGAAATTCCTCATAGCCCTGAAACTGGGTTTTCAGATGTTCTTTTAAGTCTTTGTCCTCAACGACTCCAATGAGCTGCCGGATCGTGTCGACACCCATCTGGGAGTTCTGGTAAATAAAGTTTAAAAGCTCTGCATCTCCACTCATCGTGCATCTTCCTTTCTTACTTTCTTTGGTGGTTTCATGAAAAAGTATTGCCGGAAATCGGGGCAAATATACCTGATTTTAATTGTAATTTTACAGGGGAAAAAGTATAATAAAAGCATCGGAAAAAGAGTACGAAAAAGCGGGAAAAACCGCAGAAAAACGGAAAGGAGAAGAAAAAAATATGCAGTTATTTTATACCCCGCAGCATGCCCGTGTCGGCGATGTGATTCCTTATTATGAAGATGGGAAATTCCACCTTTTTTATCTGAAAAACTGGAATCCATATTTCGGCAGCGACAGGAAAGACGGCTGGCATCTGCTAAACACAAAAGATATGGTGCATTACGGGCCGGAGACGGCGATTGGGATTCTGGGAGGAACGGGATCTGTCATCAAGGCAGATGGGATTTACCATTTATATTACTGCGTCTTTGAACAGAATCCGCAGCGGCAGTACGTCTGCCACGCGACGAGCCGTGATCTGGACAGTTGGACGAAACACGAAGAAGAAACATTCGGACCGGACGAAACGATCTATCTGCTGACCGACTGGCGCGATCCATACGTGTTCTGGAATGAGGAAGAAAACAGCTGGTGGATGCTGCTGTGCGCGCAGAGCCAGGGAAAAACAGGCCGCCGCGGCTGTGTAGGCTTATGTAAATCTGCCGATCTTCACCACTGGGAGTGCTGTGAGCCGCTGTATGCACCACATGCGAGCATGTCGGCATACGAATGCCCGGATATGTTTTACGAAAACGGCTGGTGGTATCTGATCTTTTCGCAGTTCACAGACCGTTTCCAGACCATTTACCGCATGAGCCGTTCCTGCCATGGACCATGGAAACGCCCGAAAACAGATTCCTTTGACGGTCGTGCGTTCTACGCGGCAAAAAGCTGCGGGGATGGAAACCACCGGTATCTGTTCGGCTGGAATCCGACAAGGACACAGAACACCTGGAATTTCGACCCGGATCCGAACCACGAGGGATACGATTACAAAACATATGACTGGGGCGGTACGCTGATTCCGCATGAAATTTATGCACGGGAGGACGGCACACTGGCGGTAAGACCAAATCCGGCGCTGAAAGAGGTTCTGACCATTCAAAATGACGTAAAGTGGGCACCGATGAACGGCGCGTGGGAGATTGGTGAAACATCTGCCGTTGTTGATACGCCGTATGCTTATGCGTCTGCACTCAGTGAAAACGATGTTCCGCATCAGGGCTGTCTGGCATTTGATTTCACGTTTTCGGAAGGAACAGAGCGTTTTGCCGTGGCACTGCAGGTGGATGAGGAGTTTGCGAGAGGCTACTATTTCTACTTAGATCCGAAGCGGCAGCGTCTGGAGTACAAGAGCGCAATCCGTATGCATGAGCAGGGCGGATGGACGTTCCAGTACGATGTCGAGCTGGAGCGGCCGCTGGAACTGATTCCGGGGAAAACGTATTCCATGGAAATTTATATCGATGAGTCTGTGATGGAAGTCTATGTGGGCGGAACAACGGCTCTCAGTGTGCGCGCGTATGACTTGCACGACCGGAAGTTTGGTCTTGCTGTATCTGACGGAAAGGTGCGCTTTGAAAATATTCAATTGACAACGATGGGAGGGTGAGCGGATGAGTCTTTATTTTCGACCGGAAAAGGCAGTGCTGGGTGATGTGATCCCCTATTATGACAATGGTGTTTTTAAACCGTTTTATCTTCGCAATTACCGTGCGAACCGGGATGAACAGCATCAGGACAGCTGGGTGATGCTGAGCACGACAGATCATATTCATTATACGGAGCATGATACAAAAATTGTGGGCGGCACGGGTTCTGTGATCAAAGTGGATGGCCTGTATCACATGTTTTACTGTACCTTTCAGAAGCTGCCAGAGAAGAACTACATGAATCACGCCGTCAGCACCGATCTGGATGTGTGGACGGAAATCCCGGAGGACCGCTTCGCATCGGATGATGTGATCTATGAGCCGATCCACTGGAGGGATCCGTTTGTTTTCTGGAGTGAGGAGGAAAACTGCTGGTGGATGATTTTTGCGGCGCAGAAAAAAGGAAAAACGACGAGGAGAGGCTGTGTGGGTCTGTGCAAATCGAAGGATCTGCATCACTGGGACTACTGCGAGCCGTTCTATGCTCCGATGAATGCACAGTGTGCGTTTGAGTGCCCTGACTTTTTCCGGATGGGAGACTGGTATTATCTCGTCTTTTCTTCGTATGCGGACCGCTATCAGACGATGTACCGGAAGAGCAGAAGTCCGTATGGACCGTGGCAGACGCCGGAAATTGATACGTTCGACACGCGTGCTTTTTATGCGGCAAAGACGGGAAGTGATGGCGTTCACCGATACGTTTACGGCTGGAATCCGACAAGAGAAGTCAACGAGCACAATTTTGATCCGCCGGGATATCCCGGAAAAGACTGTAATACATGGGACTGGGGCGGCAGTCTGGTGGTGCATGAGCTGTGGCAGGATGAGAATGGCGATCTTTTTGTGAAGCCGATTCCACAGGTGCTGGAAGCCGTGGGATGGGAAGAACCGCTTCAGATGCAGGCACTGACAGGAGAGTGGAAGCTGGAAAAGAACCAGGCAGAGGTTGATGCACCGTACGATTTTGGTGCGCTGCTGCTGAATCCGGTGGGGGAAACGAGCCGTCTTTCCTTTGACGTCGAAGTGGACGGGGATTGTCCGAGCGTTGGAATTGCCGTGCATGTCGAAGAAACATTTACGGTCGGTTATTATCTTCTGATTGATTTTGGCCGCCGCCGGATCGAGTTTAAATCCGGAGTCCGCATGACAGAGCGGGGCGGACAGATGTTCCCATATGAGGTGGAACTGGAACGGCCGCTGCCGTCATCAACGGGAAGAAGCTTTCATGTCGATGTGATTGCAGACGGTACGATTCTGGAAGCTTATGTGGATGGCAAAATTGCGCTTGGAACACGGATGTATGATCAGACGGGCGGATGCTTCGGGCTGTATGCATCGGATGGGAAAGCGGTATTTCGGGATATAAAAGTTTTTCACGCATAATAACCTTACTGCACGCGCCGTCCGCATGCGGAATCCGGCGGAGGGTCTCTTTTGAGAGAGTTATTCATTTGGGAACTTTTGCTTGCAGTTTTGCCGGAGTGTGGTAAAGTAGTAGAGGAGTTATATGAATTTCAGCGGGAGACAGAAAATCGGATCTGTCGTTCCGCGTTCAGAAAGAGGATAGAACATTATGCTGAAAAAAATTGGAAGAAATGATCCCTGCTGGTGCGGCAGCGGGAAGAAGTACAAAGACTGCCATCTGGCGCTGGATGAGAAAATCAATTCTTATAAATTAAAGGGATGGAAAATTCCGCCGAAGAAAATTATCAAAAGACCGGATCAGATCGATGGAATTCGTGAAAGCGGTCTTGTCAATATTGCAGTTCTGGATTATGTGGCCGAAAACATTCATGCAGGCATGAGTACCGAGGATATCGACCGCCTCGTTGCGGAGAAGACAAAGGAGCTCGGTGGAATCGCTGCACCTCTGAATTACGAAGGATTTCCGAAGAGTGTGTGCACTTCGATCAACGATGCTGTATGCCACGGCATTCCGAACGAGGAGGAGATTCTGCAGGACGGAGATATCATCAATGTCGATGTCTCTACTATTTATAAGGGATATTTTTCCGATTCTTCCCGTATGTTCTGCATCGGCGATGTAGATGATGTTTCGAAGAAGCTGGTGGAAGATACGTTAAAAGCCGTACAGCTTGGACTCTCTGAAGTACGCCCGTTCAACCGCCTCGGCAATGTCGGCGCGGTAATCAATGAATTTGCCCAGAGCCAGGGCTATAAAGTTGTCCGTGATATCGGTGGCCATGGCGTCGGTCTGGAGTTCCATGAGGATCCGTTCGTCAGCTATGTCACAAGACGAGATACCGGAATGCTGCTCGTACCGGGTATGGTATTCACCATTGAGCCGATGATCAATCTCGGAACCGATGAAATCTTCATCGACTCCGACAACGACTGGACTGTCTACACTGAGGACGGCGCACCGTCAGCCCAGTGGGAGGTTACGGTTGCGGTAACAGAAGATGGATATGAAATTCTGGCATATTAATTGACGCATAGAAATATGAAAGCTGTGTCTGTGGAAGAACTATTTTCCGGAGACACGGCTTTTTTCTAAAGAGAAAAGGGAGAAATACGATGCAGGATTTGGAACTGGAGATGAGCCGGTGCCGGGTTTGTCCGCGGAAGTGCGGAGCGGACCGGGAGCATGGAAAGACGGGATATTGTAAGGCGCCCTCCGGGGTTGCGGCGGCGCGGGCTGCACTGCATTTCTGGGAGGAGCCGTGTATTTCCGGGACGACGGGGTCGGGGACGGTTTTCTTTTCCGGATGTAATCTGCGGTGTGTTTACTGTCAGAACCATCATATTGCGGAGATGGAGAGCGGAAAAGTGATTTCGATCGGGCGGCTTTCGGATATTTTTCTGGAGCTGCAGGCGCAGAATGCGAATAACATCAATCTCGTGACGCCGAGCCACTACGTGCTGCAGATCCGGGAAGCACTTCTTCTGGCGAAAGAGAAGGGACTTACCGTACCGATTGTCTATAACTGCGGCGGGTATGAGAGCGTGGAAGCCCTGCAGGCCCTGGATGGGCTGATCGATATTTACCTGACGGATTTTAAATATATGGTTCCCTCCCTTGCAAAAGCGTACTCGCGGGCAGAAGATTACCCGGAAACAGCAAAACGGGCGCTGGCGGAAATGGTGCGTCAGACGGGCAGGGCTGTATTCGATGAGAATGGTCTGATGAAAAAAGGTGTGATTGTGCGCCATTTATTGCTGCCCGGTGCTGTAAAAAATGCAAAAGCTGTGGTAAAATACGTCTATGAGACGTACGGCGATACCGTCTGGCTGAGCCTCATGAGCCAGTACACGCCGCTTCCGCAGGTGGAAAACATAAGTCCGCTGAACCGGAAAACGACAAAACGGGAGTATGAGCGTCTGCTGGACTATACGTTTTCCCTCGGCGTCACCAACGCCTTTTTACAGGAAGGCCCGGTGGCTGAGGAGAGTTTCATTCCGGAGTTTGATGGAAGAGGAATCTGACGTTATAGTTCACTCGTGCAAAAAGGAGCTGCGCAGTAGCAAAAAGCGCTGGAAGCGCGGTTTTGAGAATGCAAGCAAAACACATTTGTCCATGATTAGATATGACTAACTATATTGTTTTAAGGAGGAAAAACTTTTGAGCAACGCAGTTGTAACACTGAAAAAAGGAGAGGGCCGCGCCTTAAAGCAGGGCGGAGCCTGGATTTTTGATAATGAGATCGCTTCGATTTTAGGAGCATATGAAAACG
Source organism: Blautia sp. AF19-1 (assembly GCF_003479155.1). Lineage (NCBI taxonomy): Bacteria > Bacillati > Bacillota > Clostridia > Lachnospirales > Lachnospiraceae > Blautia > Blautia sp. AF19-1. Next base: position 212,604 of record NZ_QUGQ01000001.1, on the reverse strand, counting down.
GAGATATCGTGCTGGTGCGCGACTTCGACGGATACCCGATGGGACGAGGTTTCATCAACGAGCATTCCAAAATCCGCATCCGTATGATGACAAGAAATATCGACCAGGAAATCGATGAAGCATTTTTGAGAAAAAGAGTGCAGGATGCTTGGGAATACCGCAAAAAAGTGACAGACACATCAAGCTGCCGCCTGATCTTTGGCGAGGCAGACTTCCTGCCGGGACTCGTAGTGGATAAATTCTCCGATGTGCTGGTCGTTCAGTCGCTGGCACTCGGTATCGACAAAATGAAAATGACGATCATCCGCCTGTTGGAGGAGGTTCTGGCAGCTGACGGGGTTAAGATCCGCGGCGTGTTTGAGCGAAGTGATGCAAAAGTGCGTGAGCAGGAGGGCATGGAGCGTGTGAAAGGATTTCTCTCCGAGCCGTTTGACACCAGCGTGGAAATCGTCGAGAATGGTGTCCACTATCTCGTCGATGTCAAGGACGGCCAGAAAACTGGTTTCTTCCTGGATCAGAAATACAACCGTCTGGCTGTGCAGAAGCTCTGCAAGGACGCGAGAGTGCTCGACTGCTTTACCCATACCGGATCGTTTGCACTGAATGCGGCATATGCAGGAGCAAAGGAAGTTATCGGCGTTGATGCATCAGAGCTCGGCGTAGAGCAGGCACGGAAAAACGCATCCTTAAATGGTCTGGAAAACGTAGCATCTTTCGTGTGCGAGGATGTCTTTGAACTGTTGCCGCGTCTTGAAAAAGAGGGAGAAAAATTCGACGTCGTTATCCTTGACCCGCCGGCCTTCACAAAATCAAGAAACTCCATCAAAAACGCAATCAAGGGATATCGTGAAATCAATCTGCGCGGCATGAAACTGGTCAAAGACGGTGGCTATCTGTGCACCTGTTCGTGTTCCCACTTTATGGACTACGAACTCTTCACGAAAACCATCAACCAGGCGGCTCACAACGTCCACAAACGCCTTCGTCAGGTAGAATACCGCACCCAGGCCCCGGATCATCCAATTTTGTGGGCGGCGGATGAGTCCTATTACCTGAAATTCTATATATTCCAGGTGGTGGATGAAAAATAGAAATTCTTCCTCTTCCGGAAGCGCCGAAACGGAAAAGCGAAGTGTAAGAAATGGGAGGAATTGCCATATGATAGAACCAACACCCCACACACAAAAGAAAAAGCACTCCCGCCAGATGGCCACAAGCTGTGAGTCGTGCGGCAATTTTGTGTATGATGAGGAGTATGAGTGCTACACCTGCGAGGTCGATCTCGATGAGGATGAGATGGCACGTTTTCTGCAGGATAAATTTTACGACTGTCCGTACTACCAGCTCGGCGATGAGTATCGAATTGTGCGGAAACAGATGTAGGCAGGCAATGCGTCCGGTATACAAGGCTGCGGCGTTTGCGATAAAAATAGAAAAAGAACAGGAGGATTTTTACCATGAACAATGAAGTATTAAATGCAATCAAAACAAGAAGAAGCATCCGCAAATACAAAGCGGAGCAGATTACCGATGAGCAGCTCGATGCAATTCTGGAGGCCGGAACGTATGCGGCAACCGGCATGGGAAAACAGTCGCCGGTGATTGTTGTGGTACAGAAACCGGAGCTGATTGCAAAGCTTTCGAAAATGAATGCGGCTGTTATGGGTACAACATCCGATCCGTTCTACGGCGCTCCGACCGTTCTGATCGTGCTTGCTGACCCGGAGCGCGGAACTTATGTGGAGGACGGCTCTCTTGTCATGGGAAATCTGATGCTGGCAGCACATGCCGTTGGTGTGGATTCCTGCTGGATCCATCGTGCAAAAGAAGAGTTCGCGAGCCCGGAGGGAAAAGCCCTCTTAAAAGAGTGGGGACTTTCCGAAAATTATGTTGGCATCGGCCACTGCATCCTCGGCTATCGCGACTGTGAGTACCCGGAGGCAAAAGAAAGAAAAGCAGATTATATTGTAAGAGTATAATCATCTGCGAAAACGGCTCTGGGAGCGGCTGTGCGTTGAAAACACCCGCCCGGAGTCCATATTTTTAACCGAATCAAGCAAGTAGCGAAGCGGATTGTGAATATCCGCTTTGCTAGAGACAACAGAGGAACAGCCATGTATCGAATTATGATTGTAGAAGATGATGAAGTCATCGCCCGCGCCGTGCAGCAGAGCCTGGTTTCCTGGGGCATGGATGCGTTCTGCGTACAGGATTTTTCCGGCGTTCTCGCCGAATTTGCCGTGAAAAATCCGCAATTAGTGCTGATGGACATTCATCTTCCCTTTTTTAACGGATTTCACTGGTGCCAGGAGATTCGAAAGGTCTCTAAAGTGCCGGTAATTTTTCTTTCTTCTGCATCGGACAACATGAACATCATTATGGCCGTTAATATGGGCGGCGATGACTTTATCGCGAAGCCGTTTGATTTAAGTGTCCTGACCGCCAAAGTCCAGGCGATGCTCCGTCGCACCTACGAATTTGCCGGAGAAACGAATTTCCTCGAGCACCGCGGTGCCATGCTCGATACGGGAAGTGGTGTGCTGAATTACCGGGGAAAGCGAATTGAGCTGACAAAAAATGAGTGGCGCATTCTGCAGTCCCTTCTCGAAAATAAAGGAAAAGCCGTCAGCCGCGATATGCTGATGATGCATCTGTGGGAGTCGGACAGCTTTATAGATGACAACACGTTGACCGTCAACGTCACGCGCTTGCGGAAAAAACTGGAGGAGGCAGGACTTACAGACTTTATCCAGACGAAAAAGGGTGTCGGCTACCTGATCGCATGACGGAAGCAGAACAGGAGAAAGAGGATGGAACAACAGAAAGAGGGAATCCGGCAGGAGTTTATGCTTCTTAACTGGTATTTGAAAGAGCATCTTGCATCGGCCGTGCGGATTGCCGCTTTTATAGGAGTATTTTCACTCCTCTGTTTTCTGCGCAATGTGCCGCAGGATGTCACCGTTTATATGATCGTGCTGATGGCTGCTGTCGGAGCCACAGGTTTTTGCTTTCATTATGGGAAGTACCGGAAACATCATCTGGTCTTAGCACTCCTTGCCGCCGAACCGCAGGGCAAAACAGAAGCGCTTCCGGAGGCGGACGGGCTTCTGGCGCGGGATTACCAGCAGATCATCGCATCCTATGAGCGGCAGTTTCAGGAAGAACAGATTAAGATGGAGCAGAAATACCGCGATATGATGGAGTATTACACGATGTGGACCCATCAGATCAAAACGCCGATTGCGGCGATGCGGCTGCTTCTGCAGGAGGAGGATACGCCGTTTTCGCGTGAAATGCAGAGCGAACTTTTCCAGACGGAGCAGTATGTGCAGATGGCGCTGCAGTACCTGCGCATGGAAAAAATGACATCGGATCTTGTCTTTGCAAGGTACGATTTGGATGCGCTGATCCGCCAGGCTGTGCGGAAATATGCTCCGCTTTTTATCCGCCGGAAGATTATCCTTTCCTACGAGCCGGTGCACTGCGAGGTGCTGACAGATGAAAAATGGCTCGTCTTTGTGCTGGAGCAGATTCTGTCAAATGCGCTGAAATACACGAAAAGTGGAAGCATTCACATCTATCTGTCACCGGATGCACCAAAAACGCTGGTGATTGAGGACACCGGCATCGGCATTGCGCCGGAGGATCTGCCGCGGATTTTCGAAAAAGGCTACACGGGCTGCAACGGCCGCGCAGACAAGCGGTCAACGGGCATCGGACTGTATCTGTGCCGCCAGATCATGGAGAAACTTTCGCATACCATCCGCATCGAGTCGGAGATGGGAGTGGGAACGAAGGTGTATCTTGGGCTGGATACCGTATCCCTGTAGTACATAGAGAGCTTCGCCGGGAATCTTACAGAAATGTAAGGTTGCCGGTCTTTTTGTAAGATGATCCTAAGGCAGAAGAGGGCGCGGACGGGTATAATAAGCCTTGTCAATTAAGAAAACAGTTCAGACAGAAAGGAAAATGTGACATGGCAATTCTGGAAGTAGAACATCTGAAAAAAACATATACCACGCGCCTTGGCAGCAACCGGGTGGAAGCGTTGAAAGACGTTAATTTTACAGTGGAACGGGGCGAATTTGTTGCAATCATGGGCGAATCGGGAAGCGGAAAAACGACGCTTCTGAACCTGCTCGCAGCACTCGACAAGCCAACCGGCGGACAGGTGCGGTTAAATGGAAAGAATCTCGGCGAATTAAAGGAGAAGGAGATTGCCGGATTCCGCCGCGAAAATTTAGGTTTCGTGTTCCAGGACTTCAACCTGCTCGATACCTTTTCCCTGCGTGACAACATTTATTTGCCGCTCGTGCTGGAAGGAAAAAATACGAGGAGATGAGTCTTCGGGCAGAGCCGATTGCGAAAAAACTCGGCATCACCCAGATCCTCAATAAATACCCATATGAGGTGTCCGGCGGACAGAAGCAGCGTGCAGCCGTTGCGCGTGCGCTGATTACCAATCCGGAGCTGGTTCTTGCGGATGAGCCTTCCGGCGCGCTCGATTCCCATGCAGCGGATGGCCTCATGAAACTGTTCGGGGAGATCAACGAGGAGGGCCAGACGATTGTTATGGTAACGCACAGTGTGAAGGCGGCCTGCTCGGCGAAGCGTGTGCTGTTCATCAAGGATGGCGAGGTCTTCCACCAGCTGTATCGCGGTTCTTTAGGGCGCGATGAGATGTATCAGAAGATCTCCGATACGCTGACAATTCTTGCGACGGGTGGTGAACGGGATGAATAATCTGCTGTATGCCAGACTGGCAAAAACAAATTTGAGCAAAAACCGTCAGAATATTCTTCCGTATCTGCTGTCATGCATCGGCACGGTGGTGATGTTTTTTATCATGGATACACTGGCGCAGGGAAGTGGCTTTGATTCCATGATCGGAAAAGATACGATCCTGACAGTGATGGGGATGGGAACCTATATCATTGGCCTGTTCGCGGTGATTTTTCTGATTTACAGCAACAGTTTTCTGGCAAAAAGAAGAAAAAAAGAGTTCGGTCTGTTCCAGATTCTCGGCATGGAGAAAAAGCATCTGGCGAAGATCCTCTTTTTTGAGAGTCTGTATCTGTGGGCGGCATCGCTTGGAATCGGTATTCTGCTCGGTGTGTTGCTGTACCGCCTGCTGTTTCTGGTGCTGATGAAGCTGACCGGACTGAACGGAACAATTGGTTTTGCGTTCAGCGCAAAAGCCGTGGGAAGTACGATGCTGCTGTTCGGCCTGACTTTTGTGATCAATTTTCTCTTAAGCCTTCGCCAGATCCACGTCTCACAGCCGGTCGAACTGCTGCACGGCGGCGCGCAGGGTGAGCGGGAACCGAAAACGAAGCTTTTGACGGCGGTTCTTGGATTCATGCTGCTTGGTGTTGGTTATTATCTGGCTCTGACCTGCCAATCCTCGATGGACGCACTTGATAAGTTTTTTAATGCAATCGCTTTGGTTATGGTGGGAACGTACTGCCTGTTTTCTGCTGGAAGTATTGCATTTTTGAAAATTCTGAAGAAAAACAAGAATTATTATTACCAGACACGCCATTTTACAAGCATTTCAGGTATGCTGTACCGCATGAAGCAAAATGCGGTCGGTCTTGCGAATATCTGTATTCTGTCAACGGGTGTGCTTCTGGTTATCTCCATCAGCACATGTTTGTGGACGGGAATTGAGGAGGTTACCTATACGCGGTTTCCACATCAGATTTCGATCGAAGCAAATACTGGCGTGAGCGGCATTATGAAGACGGTGAAACCGGTCAGTCAGAAGATGATAGAGGAAGTGAAAACTGGGATTGATCAGCATCTGGAAGAAAAGCAGCTCAGAAAAAAGTATGAAAGTGATCAGAGATACTATGTTATGCTTGCTGCTGTAGATAGAAACAAAGTAGAAAAAACACAGTCAGATGATGCTGCGGCGAGCACACTGATAAAAATCATGGAAGAGTCGGAGTACAATCAGGTAACCGGCGAACAGGTAGAGCTGGAACCAGGGCAGGCTCTGGTTTTTCAGGCAAAACAGAAAAATTATGGATATGACACGATTGAACTGGGAAATCAGACGTATGAAGTAAAAAAATGGAATACCGATAAGAAATCGTACATTCTGGATGAGAAGACGCAGGTGTATGAGACAATGACGGTGGTGACGCGGAATAAGGAAGCAAAGGAAGCGTATGCAGCTGTGCAGGGAAAGGAGCCAGAAGGATACAGTTGGGAATATGCTCTGGATCTTATCGGGGATGCTGGCGAACAGATCACAGTTGGAGATGAGATTGAGACGATACTGACGGAGTCATCTTTTAACGGATGGGTGGAAGTGCGCGAAAAAGAGCGCAATACGGTTTACAGTCTGTATGGTTCACTTCTGTTTTTAGGTGTTTTCGTCGGTGCGCTATTTTTGATGGGTGCCGTTATGATTATCTATTACAAGCAGGTTTCAGAAGGCTTCGATGACCGAAAACGGTTCCAGATTATGCAGAAGGTCGGCATGAGCCGCAAAGAAATCCGTCAGACGATTCAGTCACAGGTGGTAACGGTCTTTTTCCTGCCGCTCGCGGTGGCCGTGGTGCATACAATGGTAGCGTTTCCATTGACCAGGCGTATCATGGCAATGCTGAATTTCCCGGACAGCAATCTGTTCCTGGCTGCAACAGCGATTACGATTGCGGCGTTTGCCGTGGTTTACCTGATCGTCTATGTGCTGACGGCGCGGGCGTATTACAAAATTGTGGAATAAAAAGATGTACTTTTTTCAAAACATCAGCGCGGCTTTGAAAAAAACTTAACAAAAAACGATGAGAAAAAGACATCCGGCGCAGACGGAAAATCTGTGGAGGATGTCTTTTTTGCTGTTCTATTTATAAATGCCGTTGACGGTAACTTTGAAAAGAGCTTCTTTTCCGTTGAGTTCGTCTTTTCCATAGTCTTCCGGGAAAGTGACGGTTACATCTACGCTGTCGCCCGGGTGATGACCGATGAGCTGTTCTTCAAAGTCATCGATGTAAGTATGAGAACCGATCACAAGATCAGCGCCGTTTCCTTTTGTGTTTCCACCTTCAAATTCCACGCCGTCAATGGAGCCGACATAGTCGATATTGACGGTATCACCGTCCTCGATGGTAAGGGAAGTGTCGGTCTGCAAAGAGGCAGAAGCCGAAGTGGAGGCTGATGAGGCGGATGCGGTCGATGAGGCTGTGGAGGTATCCTCCGAGGCACTTTTGGTAGAGAGTCGTTTGGAATCGAGTACGCTGGCAATAATAAGGCCGACGATCACAACGACAATCAGAGCCGGTCCGGCCCAGCTCCAGATCTTTTTGTAATGCGCTACTTTCGCTTCGTGCTCCCGCTCTTTGGCACGCCGTTCCTTGGCAGCTTTTCTGTTTTCTTTGTTCATAAAAAGGATCTCCTTTGCACTTTTACGACTGCAATCGTATTTTATAATATCAAGTATATCATAAAAATATGGTAAAAGTGTGAAAAAAATAACACGATCCAACATTGTCAATGCTCAAAAATGACGATATAATGAGTGCAAGTGAGTCAAATGAAAATTTATTTTCAGTTGACGAACGACGAATGTTGCTTACGCGGCAGCGTAAGATTGAGTGCAAGTGAGTCAAATGAAAATTTATTTTCAATTGACGAACGACGAATGCCGCTTACGCGGCAGCGTAAGATTGAGTGCAAGTGAGAAAACGCGGCGAGTAAGGGAGTGAATAAAATGGATGACTGGAGTAGTTTCAGAACGACGACATCCGAACAGCAGCGCCTCCGGGCTGCACTTTCCAGCTTTTGTGAATCGCAGGATCTTCCGGAAGAACAGCGAGCCGCATATACTGCATACCTGCGGAAACGCATTCGTCCCGCTGTCGAAATGCTGATTCGTGAGGATGATTTTTCAAAGCTGGAACGTATTCTGCAGACCGGATGGCTGTCCGATGCAGACCGAAAACGTTTTCTCAACCTTGCTGCCGACCAGCAGAAATGGCAGGCTTTCCGTATTCTCCTGAACCGGAGCTCACAGGATCCGATGCAGGAGAATACGGAAAGCAGAAAAACAGAAGCTGCGTTTCAAAAAGAAAAGCCCACAAAAGAAAAAGAAGCGCTGGCGCTCCGGCTTTTCGAAGAAGCCCGCAAAAACCTCTGCTGGTTGTACCCGGAACTTGGTGAAGCGATTCTTTTCTTTCAGCATCAGCCATCCGACAGGACAAAAGCCATCACATCCGACGGTCATACGATATATTTTAACTCCGATTTTGTACTCTGCATGTGTGCCGAAAATTCATCGTTCCTCAAGGAAGGCTATCAGCACCTGCTGCTGGAATGCATCCGCCGGTTTGGGAAAGAAACACCGGAGCCGGAAAAAAAAGAACAGCCCCCGGTTTCATGGCTGATGCCGGAAAAAGAAAAACAGTCTCCGGTTTCATGGCTGGTGCCGGGAAAAGAACCGGAACTTATCGAGTCTTTTCAATCAGTCTGGAAACGTGCTTCCCGCAAGTTGGCGGAAAACTACGGCACCGGCGGCCTGCTGCGAGGCCAGAACCGTGGTGGAAAAAAAGAAACCCTGTCCGGGATCGAAAAAAGAGCGTACGATTACCGCCGCTTCCTGAAACGCTTTACCGTTACCCGCGAGGAAATGGAGCTGGATCTCGACAGCTTCGATCCAGTCGCTTACCATTATGGGCTTATGTATTACGGAAATTTCCCTTTCATCGAGCCGCCGGAGACGCGCGAGGGAAACCGTCTCGAAGAGCTGGTTATCGCGATCGACACATCCGGTTCGTGCAAAAAAGAAATTGTAGCAAAGTTCCTTGGTGAGACGCGCAGCATTCTTGAAGAAAAAGAAAACTTCTTTTCCCGATGGAACGTCTGCCTGATCCAGTGCGACAGCTTCGTGCAGGATGTCACGATGATCCATTCACCGAAAGAATGGGAAGCTTACCGTGAAACAATTATCATCAAGGGCCGAGGCGGAACCGATTTCCGTCCTGTCTTTCAGAAAGTGGAAGAGTTGCGGAAACAGCATGTATTCCGAAACTTAAAAGCGTTGATCTATTTTACCGACGGAGACGGAATTTATCCCGAACAAAAGCCCGATTACGAGACGGCATTCGTCTTTGTCAGACAGACCGAAAAAATGAATCTTGTCCCAAAATGGGCAAAAAAACTGCTGACAGAAGAATGTACTCTTTGAACAAAACTGACAAAAAAGCATCTCGCAAAATCAAACACAGAAAGATTTCGAGAGTACATAAAGAGTGCATAAGATAAGAGAGATCATATGAACATACAAGAAGCAAAAGAGACAATTGAAAAAGCCCTGCGCGCATACTTTGCAAGAGATGAAATTGGTTTTCCGCTGGTTCCGCTCCGGCAGCAGCGTCCCATTCTCCTGATCGGCCCGCCGGGCATCGGAAAAACGGCAATTATGGAGCAGATCGCAGAAGAGTGCGGTGTGGGGCTTGTCGCCTACACGATGACACACCATACGCGTCAGAGTGCCATGGGCCTTCCGGAGATCTGCACACGTGGAATCGAAGGGAAAATGGTACATACAACGGAATACACGATGAGCGAGATCATCGCCTCGATCTATGACTGCATGGAGCAGACCGGAAAGAAGCGGGGTATCCTCTTTCTCGATGAAATTAACTGCGTCTCCGAGACCCTCGCTCCGGTAATGCTGCAGCTTTTGCAGGACAAAAAATTCGGCAATCAGCACATCCCGGATGACTGGCTGATCGTGGCCGCCGGAAATCCGCCGGAATATAATAAATCTGTGCGGGAATTTGATGTGGCAACGCTTGACCGTGTGCGGAAGATCGAGGTGCTTCCCGAGCTTTCCGTGTGGCTTTCCTATGCAGAGAAAAATCAGATCCACAGCGCCGTGACAACGTACCTTATGGCACACAGTGACCATTTTTATTCTGTTTCGCATGAAGCGGATGAGAAGCGTTTTGTGACAGCACGCGGCTGGGAGGATTTGTCGGCAGTGCTGAAAAGTTATGAAATCCTGCATTTTCCGGTCGACGAAGCACTGATCGGACAATATTTGCAGGAAGAAAAGACGGCGGAGGAATTCAGCTCATACTACAGGATTTACGAAAAATATGGACAGGATTACGGTGTAGAGGAGATTCTGACCGGTGCATTTTCCGGAAAAATCATGGCAGAAAAACAGAAGATGGCGGCAAATGGTTCCGCAGAAGAGCGATCTGTACTGCTGTCTCTGTTTCATGCGGCACTTCAGAAAGAGGCATCCGGCTGCCAGAAGCAGGAGCACACGGCAAAGGAGCTCTCCGAGTGCTTTCGCCAGTTTATCGGGCTTTGCAGGCAGAAAAAAGATGAGACATACGCATCCTGGCTACAACAGAAAGAGCAGGGATTTGCAGTGTGCAAACAGCAGGGACTGCTGAAAAAGGGCGAGGAAGAAACGAATGCGCGGGTCTTGAAAAAGTTAAAAAAACTCGAGGAGACCGCTAAAAAATGTCGCAAAACCGATTCAGATCAGATGAAAGAGCTTTTTGAAACGGTATGTGAACTGGAACAGGAAAAAGTGGAGAAGGAAGTAAAGGATGTGAAACTGCAGATCCGCCGTGCCGCTGAATTTTTACAGAACAGCTTTCCGGGCGGAGCAGAAGTGGTGCTGTTTGAAGCAAATCTGGCGCGAAGTCCTGCGCTGCGAAGCTTTTTGATTGAGAAAAGCATGGATGCCGAAGGATAAGCTGCCACTTTGGAAAGAAGAAAATGGTTCTGAAAAGCCCATTTCTGGAGAAAAATGATTTGAAAGGAAGAGGAAGAACAGGACAGAGGAAGGAAGAAAAAGATGAATTATAAAATGATCCTGCAGTACGATGGCACGCGCTATAACGGCTGGCAGAAGCAGGGAAATACGGACAACACGATTCAGGGCAAGCTCGAAACGCTGTTGTCCAGGATCGCAGGAGAGCCGGTGGAGATCCACGGCGCGGGCAGAACCGATGCCGGCGTCCATGCGGCGGGACAGGTCGCAAATGCAAAGTTCCATACGGATCTATCCGATGAAGAACTTCTGCAGACAATCAACCATTATCTGCCGGAAGACATCGAAGTCACCAGCCTCGCGCGGATGCCGGAGCGCTTCCACAGCCGTCTGAATGCGGTGGACAAAACATACGAATACCGTATCGTGATCGATGGCAGAAAGCATGTTTTCGAGCGGAAATACGTGTATTTTCCGGAAGCACCGCTCGATGTGGAAAAAATGAAAGAAGCATCGAAAGCGTTTATCGGAACGTATGATTTCAGGAGCTTCTGTGCCAACAAACGTATGAAAAAATCGACAGTACGGACGATTACCGGAATTGATTTCTGCGAGAAAGACGGGATTCTTATCATTTCCTATACCGGAACCGGTTTTCTGTACCACATGGTGCGGATCCTGACCGGAACACTTGTGGAGGCCGGGATGGGAAAACGGGATATCGCATCAATGACGGAGCTTCTCAAAGCAAAAAATCGCGAAAGTGCGGGTTTTCTTGCACCGGCATGCGGACTCCTGTTAAAAGAAGTCCGATATGAATAACCGAAATAATCAGGGCAATGCACCAGCCTTTTTTGTATAAAAAACCGAAAAAAGGCTGTGAATTGATAAATGCAGCATAGAAAAGAGAAAGGATGAGGTGAAAAGCATGTTTCAGAAGAAAAGAAATACTTTTCATGGCGGCGTTCACCCGTACGAGGGAAAAGAGCTCTCCAAGGACAAACCGATTGTCAAAGCGCAGCCGGGCAACTTATTGTATTACGCAGTGTCACAGCACATCGGAGCGCCTGCTGTGCCGATCGTACAAAAAGGCGATCATGTAAAAGCGGGACAGAAAATCGCAGAAGCGGGAGGGTTTGTTTCGGCTCCTGTTTACGCATCGGTTTCCGGCACGGTAAAAGGAATTGAGAAAAAAGTTTCCGCAGCCGGTTCCCCGGTAGACTGTATCGTTGTGGAGAACGACGGGTTGTATGAAAAAGAAACATTTGAGGAGTGCCCGCACTGGGAAAAACTCGACGCAGATACGATTCGGAACAAGATCAAAGAGGCCGGAATCGTGGGAATGGGAGGTGCAGGCTTCCCGACACACGTCAAAGTATCCCCGAAAGATCCGTCAGCGATCGACCACATTCTCGTCAATGGAGCAGAGTGTGAGCCGTATCTGACGAGCGACTATCGCAGAATGCTCGAGGAGCCGGAAAAGGTGATCGGAGGCTTAAAAATCATGCTGCATATGTTCCCGAAAGCAAAGGGAATCATCTGCATTGAGGACAACAAACCGGACTGTATCGCGAAGTTCCGTGAGCTGGTGCTTCCGGAGGATAACATTGAGGTTCTGGAGCTTAAAACGAAATACCCGCAGGGTGCCGAGCGTATGCTGATCTATGCAGCAACGGGACGAAAGGTAAATTCCTCCATGCTGCCGGCGGACGCGGGCTGTATCGTGGACAACATCGACACCGTAACCGCTATTTACCAGGCAGTCCGCTTCGGCGAACCGCTGATGAGCCGTATCGTTACCGTGACAGGAGATGCCGTACAGAATCCGTGCAACTTTGAAGTGCCGGTCGGCATGCTCTTATCCGAACTTTTAGAGCAGGCAGGTGGTCTGAAAAACGAGGCATCCAAGATCATCTGCGGCGGTCCGATGATGGGAAAAGCCCTGTTTACAATGGAGGTTCCTGTAACCAAGACAACATCTGCACTGACCTGCCTCACCGAGGATGAAGTATCTGCGCTGGCACCATCTGCCTGCATCAACTGCGGACGCTGCGTTTCCGTCTGTCCGGGTCAGATTCTTCCGGCCCGCCTTTCCGTTTTTGCGGAGCACGGAGAGGAAGAGAAGTTCCTGAAATACGGCGGAATGGAGTGCTGTGAATGTGGCTGTTGTTCCTTTATCTGCCCGGCAAGACGTCCGCTGACGCAGGAAATCAGCTCAATGCGTAAAGTGCTTCTGGCAAAGAGAAAGAAGAAATAGGGGGATCTTACATATGAATGGATTATTACACGTATCATCTTCCCCACACGCGCGGTCCAAGGTGACGACAGACAAAATCATGTTTGCCGTCCTGCTTGCCCTTGCCCCGGCAGCCTGCGTGGGAGTCTGGAATTTCGGCCTTCGGGCACTGCTTTTGATTGCGATTTCGATGGCAGTCTGTCCCCTGACGGAATATCTGTATGAAAAAGGAATGAAGAAACCGGTGACGATTGCCGACGGCAGTGCACTGGTAACCGGCCTTCTGCTGGCCATGAACATGCCGGTGCAGGCACCTCTTTGGATGCCGGTGATCGGCGGTGTGTTTGCAATTCTCGTCGTAAAACAGCTTTTCGGCGGTCTTGGCCAGAACATTATGAACCCGGCGCTTGCAGGAAGATGCTTCCTTTTGATTTCCTTCCCGGGTCATATGACCAACTTCGCTGCCCCGGCAGCCGCACATCTTGTGGATACCGTATCCGGTGCGACACCGCTTGCCGCAGCAAAAGCAGGAGAGCAGGTGAATCTGCTGTCCATGTTCCTTGGGAATACGGCCGGAACGATCGGTGAGACTTCCGCACTGGCCCTTCTGATTGGCGGCATTTTCCTTGTCTGCATTCATGTGATTGACCTCAATATTCCGCTCATCTACATCGGAACAGAGCTTTTATTTGCCCTGATTTTCGGCGGCCACGGTTTTGATATCAACTTCCTTGGCGCGCATCTTTTTGGCGGTGGTCTGATGCTCGGCGCATGGTTCATGGCAACCGATTACGTTACCCGTCCGATCACAAAGAAGGGACAGTATATCTACGCGGTCATTTTAGGACTTCTGACCGGTGTATTCCGTATCTTTGGAAATTCGGCAGAGGGCGTTTCCTATGCCATCATCTTTACCAACCTTCTGGTTCCGCTTATTGAGCGCGTGACCGTGCCGGTTGGATTCGGAAGAGGAGGCAAGAAAAAAGCATGAACAAAATCATAAAAAACGCACTGATTCTTGCGGCGATCACGCTGATTGCCGGATTGCTTCTCGGGGCGGCACATCAGGTAACCCTGGAGCCGATCCAGAAACAGCAGGAGAAAGAAAAACAGGAATCCTGTCAGAACGTATTCCCGGAGGCAGCTTCCTTTGAAGAAGTAACAATGAGCGATGCACAACAGGCAGAGCTTACGGCAGCACTGATCGGCCACGGTTTTGAAGCACAGACGATTGACGAACTGCTGCTTGCAAAAGACGCATCCGGCGCGACGATCGGCCTGGTTGAGATCATCTCCACAACCGAAGGCTATGGCGGCGGCATGCAGTTCTCGATGGGAATTGCATCGGACGGAACGACAAAAGGAATCTCTTTCCTGTCACTTTCCGAGACGGCCGGCCTTGGTATGCGTGCCGACACAGACGATTTCAAGAATCAGTTCAAGGATAAAAACGTAGAAGCATTCTCCTACACAAAATCCGGCGCATCCGCGGATGATGAAATCGATGCGCTGAGCGGAGCAACTCTGACAACGAACGCTGTAACAAACGGTGTCAATGCAGGAATCTGCTGTTTTAACTACTGCAGTGAATCCGGTCTGCTTTCCGGAGAGGGAGGGAACTCATGAGAAAAGATACGCCGCTGGAACGGCTTTATAATGGTATCATAAAAGAAAACCCGACCTTCGTCATGATGCTGGGTATGTGTCCGACGCTTGCGGTTACCACTTCTGCAAAGAACGGTATCGGCATGGGCCTTGCGACGATGGTCATCCTGACCGCCTCCAACCTGATGATTTCCCTGCTTCGGAAAATCATCCCGGACGGCGTGCGTATGCCAGCATACATCGTTGTTGTGGCATCGTTTGTAACCATCGTGGAATTTTTGATGGAAGGTTTTATTCCGGCACTCTATTCCGCCCTTGGCATCTACATCCCGCTGATCGTTGTAAACTGTATCATCCTGGGACGCGCCGAGGCATATGCTGGAAAACATGGTCCGATCCCGTCTTTATTTGATGGTATCGGCATGGGCCTTGGATTTACCGTCGGCCTGACCCTGATCGGTATGTTTCGTGAGCTGATCGGAGCCGGAACCCTGTTCGGTATCCAGGTAATGCCGAGTGCTTACGAGCCGGTCAACATCTTCATCATGGCGCCGGGTGCATTCCTTGTGCTGGCAATGCTCGTTGCGGTGCAGAACCGCATCAAACGCCAGAAGTCAGAGAAAACCGGAAAACCGGCAGTCCCGGCAGAAGAGACCGGCTGTATGGCATGCGCCAATAAGGCATACTGCCAGGCTGTGAAAGGAAAGGAGGAAGCGAAATGAAAGAACTGATTTTAATTGCGATCGGTGCGGCGCTGGTGAACAACGTTGTCTTAAGCCAGTTCCTCGGCATCTGTGCTTTCCTCGGTGTTTCCAAAAAGATGGATACGGCGGCCGGCATGGGCGGAGCGGTTATTTTTGTCCTCACGATTTCTTCATTTGTGACAAGTCTGATTTACAAATTTATCCTGGCACCGGCAGAACTTGATTATCTGAAAACGATCGTTTTCATTCTTGTCATCGCGGCGCTGGTACAGCTCGTTGAGATGTTCCTGAAAAAGACGATTCCGTCTCTGTATCGAGCGCTCGGCGTTTACCTTCCGCTGATTACAACAAACTGCGCGGTACTCGGTGTGGCACTCATCAACGTACAGAAGGATTACACGATTCTGCAGGGTACGGTTTACGGTCTGGCAACCGCAATCGGCTTTACGATTGCCATGGTGCTGATGGCCGGCCTGCGGGAAAAGATGGAGTACAACGATATCCCGGAGTCATTCAAAGGAATGCCGATCGTTCTTCTTACGGCTATGCTGATGTCAATGGCATTTATGGGATTTTCCGGAATGATCTAGGAGGGATGAAGAGATGAATGGTATTTTAGCAGCCACCCTGATGGTGGGTGGAACCGGCCTTTTGATTGGTATTCTCCTTGGAATTGCCGGAAAGAAGTTTTATGTGGAAGTGGACGAGCGCGAGACGAAGGTCCGTGAAGCGCTGCCGGGCAACAACTGCGGCGGCTGCGGTTACCCGGGCTGTGACGGAGCGGCGGCTGCAGTGGTAAAGGGTGAAGCCCCGATTTCGGTCTGTCCGGTCGGCGGTTCGCCGGTTGCGGCAGCGATCGGTGCCATTATGGGACAGGAAGCCGGAGCACAGGAGCGCAGAAAAGCAGTGGTACGGTGCGCCGGTACGTGTGACGTGGCAAAGAACAAGTATGAATACACGGGTGCAAGGGACTGCTCCTACGCCGTTTTTGTACCGGGCGGCGGTCCGAAGAGCTGCGGAAACGGATGTCTTGGTTTTGGAAACTGCGTGAAGGCATGTAAGTTTGATGCGATCCATATTGAAAACGGCATTGCCGTTGTGGACGGCGAAGCGTGCAAGGCATGCGGTGCCTGCGTGAGGGCCTGTCCGAGAAATCTGATCGACCTGATTCCGTATGAGCAGAAGATCACGGTGAAATGCCGCTCAACCGAGAAGGGCAAGGCGGTGATGGCAGCGTGTGAGATCGGCTGTATCGGATGTAAGAAGTGCGAGAAGAACTGCCCGTCGGATGCAATTCACGTTGTGGATCAGCGCGCGGAGATCGACCCGGCAAAATGTACGGGCTGCGGCCTCTGCGCGGAGAACTGCCCGCGGAAGTGTATTATGGTAGAAAAATAAAAATGAGAAATTCCATGCTGTGGGAGGGAACTTCTGCGGCGTGGAATTTTTGCTTTTCGGTGATATCGTGTTAGCCAATGCCGGTGGTGGCTGGCTTGACTTGAATTTGGGAAAATGATAAACTGAAAGTCAGAAAACGATGGGCAAAAAGCTAAAAAAATATAAAATGGCAGAAAGGACGGGGCAAAAGTATGACAATGACAATGGATGAACTGATGAAAGTGCTCGATATGCAGGAGGATATTCTGCAGTTTACGCATTTTACAAATGCAGACGCATGGGAACTGGGAACGATGATCCTGATGGAGGCAAGACGGCGCGGAGCACAGGTTGGCATCATGATCCGCAGAAGCAACGGGGAAGTTGTATTCCAGTATTGTGATAACGGCATTACGCCGCACAATGTGGAGCTGATGAGACGGAAGAGCAATTCGGTGCTTCTGACGGAGCGGAGTTCGCTGCAGCTCTACATGGCAGCGACGAATGCGCCGGAGAGCGTAAAACAGATGGTACTGGACCCGAAGGAATACGCAATGCTGGGCGGAGGTTTTCCGATCTGCGTGGAAGAAGTCGGCGTTGTGGCGACCGTAGCAGTGTCCGGCATGGGACAGGTTTCGGATCATGATGTGATTGTGAAATGCATCAGCAAATATTTGCATATCGATGAAGTACCAAGAATCAGAACTGTATGAAAATGATGATTGAAACTAAATTTTGTGTATGATACAATGTCACCGGCAAAAAGACATGACAGTTCCATCAGGGACAACAAAACCCCCGTGAGCGGCAACTCACGGGGGTTGGTTTATGTCAGCAGGTTTTGCATATCTTCCGGCAGTGGTGCGTGGAAGTTTAAGGGTTCTCCGGTGATCGGATGGACGAAGGAGAGCGATGCAGAGTGAAGTGCCTGGCGGGGGAAAGTGCCGGGAGTTTTGTTGTAGAGGGTATCGCCGAGCAGCGGATGGCCGATGTAAGCCATGTGGACGCGGATCTGGTGGGTGCGGCCGGTTTCGAGGTTGAGTTCGAGGTGGGAGAAAACGGAGCAGTGCGCGAGGGTGCGGTAATGGGTTACGGAGCGCTCGCCGGAGGCAAAGTCGACGGTGCGCTGGATGAGGGAGCCGTCGAGGCGGGCGATCGGGGCGTCGATGGTGCCGGATGCAGCGGTTTCGCCGAGGGCGAAGGCCTGATACGTGCGGTGGATTTCGCGGGAGCGCATGGCCTGGGAGAGGACGGCGGCGCTTAAGGCGTGCTTGGCGAGTACGATAAGGCCGGTGGTGTCGCGGTCGAGGCGGTTGATGCAGCGGTAGACGAAGGGTTCACCTTTCTGTTCAAAATACCATGCAATGCCGTTTGCCAGCGTATTTTCATAATTTCCAATCGACGGATGAATCGGCGTATCAGCGGGTTTATCCACAACGAGGATGTCGTCATCCTCATACACAACCGAAAACGGAACCGGCCGCGGCAGAATTCCGTCGGAGGGTTCTGTTTCGACAAGGTGCGTTTCGATCACATCCCCGGCGTGCACGGCCTGGCTCGTCCAGGCGCGGACGCCGTTTCGGAAAATGCCGTCCTCTGTGCGTTTTAAGCCCGTAATAATATGGCGCGAATATCCATGCCGGCGGAGAAACCATTCCACAGTCAGATTTTCCCGTTCCTCCTCCGGCGAAACCACATATGTAAACCTGTGTCCCATACACAAAACCTCCGTTTCTATAGCTTTTTTATCGAATGAACCCCGTCATTTCGGGGCAAAATTTCAAAAAGAGACTTTCCCAGTCTTTCGCAAGTATAGCCGAAAACAGATGGAAAAGCAAGAAACTTACTTTTCTATAGCGAAAATATAAAAAAGTATAAAAGTTTCATGAAATGTCAGAATTTGATTGATTTTAGCGAAAGAAAAGTTTATGCTACTAAAAAAGAAAGAAAATCAAGAAACAGGAGGGGATACAGATGAAGCAGGTGCAAAAACCGAAAAAACCCATAATTTTTTATTATGTAATTGCGCTGATCGTCATTCTGCTGTTAAATCTTCTGCTTTTCCCGAGACTTCTCGAGCCCAAAGTAACAGAAGTTGATTACGGAAAATTTTTGCAGATGGTAGATAACAACGAAATCAGCGAAGTCCAGATCCAGTCAAATGAGATTATTTTCAGCGACAAATCAAGCCCGGCGAATTATTATAAGACGGGTATGATGAATGATTACAAGCTGGTAGATCGTTTATATGAGGCAGGTATTACCGAATTCGGAACGCCGATCATAGAGCAGATGTCGCCACTCATGGAATTTCTTTTAACATGGGTAATACCGATCGTTGTGATGGTTGCGCTCGGACAGTGGCTGATGAAACGCATGACGAGCAAGATGATGGGCGGCATGGGAAATGCGATGAGCTTTGGAAAGAGCAACGCCAAGGTTTATGTACAGTCCGAAACCGGCATTAAATTTGCAGATGTTGCCGGAGAGGATGAGGCAAAAGAAATTTTACAGGAGATTGTTGACTTCCTGCATAATCCCAAAAAATATGAAGAAATTGGTGCAAAAATGCCGAAAGGAGCACTGCTTGTCGGCCCTCCAGGAACCGGTAAAACGCTGCTTGCAAAGGCAGTAGCCGGAGAGGCAAATGTTCCGTTCTTCTCCATTTCCGGTTCTGAGTTTGTCGAGATGTTCGTCGGCATGGGAGCTGCGAAGGTGCGTGACCTGTTCCAGCAGGCAAATGAGAAAGCACCGTGTATCGTCTTTATCGATGAGATCGATACCGTCGGCAAAAAACGTGACGGCGGCGGATTCTCCGGAAACGACGAGCGTGAGCAGACCCTGAACCAGCTGCTTGCCGAGATGGATGGATTCGATGGAAAGAAAGGCGTTGTCATTCTGGCAGCGACGAACCGTCCGGATTCCCTGGACCCGGCACTTCTTCGTCCGGGCCGTTTCGACCGCCGTGTGCCGGTTGAACTGCCTGACTTAAAAGGCCGTGAGGAAATCCTGAAAGTCCATGCGAAAAACATCCGCGTGGGCGACAATGTCGATTACAATGCGATCGCACGTATGGCATCCGGTGCTTCTGGTGCAGAACTTGCCAATATGATCAACGAGGCAGCACTCCGTGCCGTCCGTGATGGAAGAAAATTCGTCACCCAGGCGGATCTGGAGGAGAGCGTTGAGGTTGTCATCGCCGGATACCAGAAGAAGAATAAGATCATGACCGACAAAGAGAAACTGATCGTTTCCTACCACGAGGTCGGCCATGCACTCGTCGCAGCACTGCAGAGCCATTCCGCTCCGGTTACGAAGATCACCATTATCCCGCGTACGTCCGGCGCCCTCGGCTATACGATGCAGGTGGATGAAGATGAGCACAACCTGATGAGCCGCGAAGAGCTGGAAAATAAAATTGCAACGCTGACCGGCGGCCGTGTGGCAGAGGATCTGGTGTTCCATTCCATCACGACAGGTGCTTCGAACGATATCGAGCAGGCAACGAAGGTGGCAAGATCCATGATCACCCGCTTCGGTATGAACGAGGAATTTGGTATGGTTGCATTTGAGACGGTAACGAACCAGTACCTCGGCGGTGACACTTCCCTGGCATGCTCCGAATCGACAGCAGCACAGATTGATGAGAAGGTTGTTGCAGCAGTCAGAAAACAGTACGACAAAGCAGAGCAGCTCTTAAAAGATAACATGCCGAAACTCCACGAGCTGGCAAAATATCTGTATGAGAAAGAGACGATCACAGGTGATGAGTTTATGGAAATCCTGAATTTATCCCCGGATCAGCTCACGACAACGAGAATGGAAACAAACTAAAAAGCGATAAAAGCAGATGAGAATCCCGCGTTACTGTTCACCCAGCAGTGAAACACTTGCTGTTTCACTGCGTAAGAAAGTGATTCACGAATCCCGCGTTTCAAGGCGACTTCAGCCTTGCGCGGGATTCTTTCTTGTGCTATAATGCTGTAATGCGAAATTATGACACAAAAAGACAGATTTTTTTAGGATAGACCAAGAGAACATAAGGAGAAACGCAATGAAGAAAAAACAGGCATGGAAAGTGATGGGTGCTGTCCTTGCGGGCACACTGGTATTTTCCGATGCAGTTCCGCTCCGTGCCAGCGCATCGGCAGGAACGGAAAAAAGCGTAGTACAGAACGAAACTGTCTCCGGAACGGAGAACGGTACAGAGACAAAACGGGCAGCCGTTTATGTGAATCTGAAAACCGGCGATGATACGGCAGACGGTACAACGGCAGAGACAGCAGTAAAAACCGTGGAAAAAGCACAGGAGCTTCTTGCAGTTGCAGCGGCAGAACTGCAGGCGGACGGGAAAACAACCGAAAAAAACACTGCTGCAGATACCAGCAAAACGGCAGCGGAGGAAGCAGCAGAAAAATATCTGGTATTCGTCGGAATGGATGAAAAAGAGCTGGAAACGTATCGAAAGAAACAGCAGAAAACAGACTTCTGGGGAAGAGTAACAGATACCGTTTTTGCGGCAGATGAAATCGTGGTGACAGAAGCCGGATATGAGGCTGTTCTGGCAGCAGAAAAAGCAAAAGAAACGGTTTCGGAAACACCAACGCTTGCGCCAGGCGAGTCTCCGGCACCGGATGCGGCAGAAGATACCGTAACACCAACTCCGGGTCCGACGGAAACGCCGGATGCAGAGCCGACCGCAGAACCAACGGTGACCCCGGACGCAGAACCGACGGAAACGCCGGACGCAGAGCCGACCGTAACGCCGGCGGAGGAACCAACGGCAACTCCGACACCGGATGCGGACAACGGAGAAGATACAGGGGATACACCAACGGCAGCGCCGACACCGGATGCGGAACCGACCGTAACGCCGGAAGTAACTCCGACGACAGCACCGGGCGAGAATACCGATGACAGTGAAAATCCGGAGAATCCGGAAACTCCGGCAGAAGATCCAACCGTGACACCTGCCCCGGATGATACAGCAAAAGACGATCTTGCAGCAGATGATACAAACCAGGACGATACAAACCAGGATAACCAGAACGGAACGGGAAATGATGCATCATCGGACCAGTGGAAACAGGATGAAAATCTGGATGACCTTGTAAAAGATGAAATTCAGAAAGAAAACGAAACCGTAAAAAATTTCGATGAAATTTCCAATCCATCCGGTACGGACAGCACAGAAGACGGCTATCTGATCTCCAATGTCTCTCTTTTGATCCAGCCGGTGGCAGTAAGTCTGTCCAGAAGCCTTGTATCAGAGGAGCAGACGGAAACAGCAGAAGCTGAGACGGCGGACGAAGGCGAGCATGAACTGCTTGCAGCTGCAGAGCAGAAATCCAACCTGAGTGCAGGTGAAATGACAGCAAGTGCAGCCGATGACGTAAGTACGCTGCGTGCCGCAGGAACGATCCTTGTAGGACCGGACAACTACGGAACGAATAAGACATCCACTCCGACTCCGACAGCCACACCGTCGAAGAGCAGCAGTAACAACAGCTCTTCCAATTCCAATACCGGAAGCACAAAGATTCCGCAGAAGAAGACACAGACCACTGTAAGCATCCGCAGCATCCCGGTCAACACCGGCGATGAGACGATGGTGCTTCCGCTGGCGATCAGCTCCGCACTTTCTGCAGCCGTTATGTTCTGCATGGCATTCCTTCAGATGCAGGCAAAACGCGCAAAGAGCATGGCCGCATGGCTGGAATTCAAAAAGAATCATCCGTTTGACGAAGAATAAAGAAACAGGCATATCCGGAAAAGCCATTCCATACATTTACAGTATGGGAGGGCTTTTTCTTATGGAAGAAAAGAAAACATGGGCGGTGGGTGCGGGCAGCGGGATCGGCTGGCTGAAGGCTCTTCTCGTTTCCTATCTGATCTCGGTGCTTCTTCTTTTGCTGTTGTCTTTCCTGCTCTGGAAATTTTCCTGGAAGGAAAGCTGGGTGCAGGCGGGCATTGTGGTGATCTATCTGGCATCAAGCTTTTCCGGCGGAAGAATGGCAGGAAACATGGCGGGAAAACGGCGGTTTCTCTGGGGCATCTGCTTTGGAATCGTGTATTTTGCCATTCTGATCATCGTCTCCGCAGTCTTCCTGCCGGGCGGATTTGCCGGAGCCGGAAGACTTCTGTGGGCGGCAGCAGTCTGTGCCGTCGGCGGAATGGCAGGCGGAATGACGGCACACGGCAGATAAAAGCGGACAAAACAGAACATTTTTTCAAAAAACAGACTTTTAAATTTGAAAAACCTATGCTATAATGGGAAGAGCTAATGGCCGAAGACTATAAAAAAGTCGCGCGTCAACTACAATGAAGGAGGAATGTGCCATGAAACACATCAAAACTTTAAATACAAAAAGCTTACAGAACACTGTAAAAAAAGGTGGATGCGGTGAGTGCCAGACATCCTGCCAGTCCGCATGTAAGACTTCTTGCACCGTAGGCAACCAGAGCTGCGAGCATAAGTAAAAGTAATCCATAAGGACGAGTAAAAGGTGTTCCCAGAACCGGTTTCGCCGGATTTGGGAACATTCTTTTTGCCAGGCACATCAAAAAAAGAGAGAGTTATAGAAAGGAATACCACAGTGATACATTTATATAAAAGCAATGGCTTCAACATGGTGCTGGACGTCAACAGCGGCTCCGTCCATGTTGTGGATGACTGCGTATACGATGTCCTTTCCTGCATGAACGAAGGAAAAAATGCAGAAGAGGCAGCAGAGGCGCTTAGCAGTAAATATGCCGAGCAGGACATCACCGAAGCCAGAGAAGAAATTCAGGAACTTACAGATAACGGCATGCTCTTTACAAAAGACATTTACGAAAACGCAATTGATCAGTTTTCCAACCGTCCGACCGTCGTAAAAGCACTCTGCCTCCACATTGCACACGACTGCAACCTTGCCTGTCGTTACTGCTTCGCAGAAGAGGGCGAGTATCACGGAAGACGTGCACTGATGTCCCTGGAAGTCGGCAAAAAAGCGCTTGATTTCCTGATCGCAAACTCCGGCAGCAGAAGAAACCTCGAGGTAGATTTCTTCGGCGGTGAACCGCTGATGAACTGGGATGTTGTAAAACAGCTCGTAGCCTACGGAAGAGAACAGGAGAAGTTACATAACAAGAACTTCCGTTTCACCCTGACCACCAACGGTGTTCTCTTAAACGACGAGGTCATGGAGTTCTGCAATAAAGAGATGGGCAACGTCGTATTAAGTATCGACGGAAGAAAAGAAGTTCACGATCACATGCGTCCGTTCCGCAAAGGTGCCGGAAGCTACGATCTGATCGTGCCGAAATTCCAAAAATTCGCTGAGCTTCGTCATCAGGATAAATACTATGTGCGCGGAACCTTCACGCATTACAACACAGACTTTGCAGCTGATGTTCTCCATCTGGCAGACCTCGGCTTCAAGCAGATCTCGGTTGAGCCTGTTGTAGCGCCTCCGACCGAGGACTATGCGATCCGTGAGGAAGACCTTCCGGTGATCTTCGAACAGTACGACATTCTGGCAAGAGAGATGATCAAGAGAGAAAAAGAGGGAAGAGGCTTCAATTTCTTCCACTTTATGATCGATCTGACCGGCGGACCATGTGTTTATAAACGTCTTTCCGGCTGCGGTTCCGGAACCGAGTACCTTGCGGTAACACCGTGGGGCGATTTCTATCCGTGCCACCAGTTCGTAGGACAGGAAGATTTCTGCCTCGGAAATGTTTACGAAGGCGTGAAAAAGACAGAAACTGTCAACGAATTCAAAAAATGCAACGTTTATTCCAAGAAGGAGTGCAGCCAGTGCTTTGCACGGTTCTACTGCAGCGGCGGATGCGCGGCAAACTCCTACAATTTCACAGGTAAGATCAACGATGTTTACGAGATCGGATGCAAGATGCAGCAGAAACGGATCGAGTGTGCATTGATGATAAAGGCAGCTCTGGCCGAAGATTAAAGAAAAGAGGAAAATCGCGACATGATGAAGAAGAAACAGAGTATCATCGCACTCGTCCTGGCAGCCATTGTAACAGTGCTTCTTGGATGGACGATGATCAAAGGATGGGGTCCTACCGGAACCGGTTCGATGAAGAACATCAACCTGGGTCTGGATCTGTCCGGCGGTGTCAGCATTACCTATCAGGCCGTAAAGGACAACCCGACAGACGAAGAAATGTCAGATACCCGCTACAAGCTGGAACAGCGTGCGCAGCAGTACAGCGAAGAGGCACAGGTATATCTGCAGGGCGACAACCGTATCACCATTGAAATCCCGGGTGCAACCGATGCAACCACCATTCTGGAAGAGATGGGTAAACCGGGAAGCCTGTATTTCATCAAACAGACCAACGATGACGGAACAGAAAACTACACCTACGACAGCTCGACCGGCGAGTACGTTCTGAACGGAAAAACTATCGAAGAGCTCGAGGAGGACGGCTCCGTCGTTCTGACCGGTAAAGATGTGGAGAGCGCAGAAGCCATGCATCAGCAGAACTCCACCACAAAAGCAACCGAGAGCGTCGTTCAGCTGAAAATGACCGACGAAGGAAAACAGAAATTTGCAGACGCAACCCAGGAAGCCTACAGCGCAGGAAAGAGCATCGGTATCTACTATGATGAAAAATTCGTCAGTGTACCGAGTGTAAACGCTGTGATTTCCGATGGTACTGCAGTCATCTCCGGCGGAAACATGGACTGGGATGAAGCAACCAGCCTGGCATCCACCCTCCGTATCGGTTCCCTTTCCCTGAAACTTGAGGAGATCAACTCCAGCGTCGTTGGAGCACAGCTTGGATCTGCAGCTGTTTCCACCAGCGTAAAAGCGGGAGCGATCGGCATTGTACTGATTATCCTTTTCCTTGCAATCGTATATCGCCTGCCTGGTATTGCTGCCGGATGGGCACTGCTCATCTATGTTGAGCTGAATCTGATTGCTTTAAATGCATTTGACCTGACATTGACCCTGCCTGGTATCGCAGGTGTTATCCTGTCGATCGGTATGGCGGTCGATGCGAACGTTATCATTTATGCCCGTATCGAGGAGGAGATCGGTGCCGGAAAGACGGTTCATGCGGCAATCCGCGACGGATTCAAGAAGGCAGCTTCTGCCATCCTGGACGGAAACGTGACGACCCTGATTGCAGCAGCTGTTCTGTATGCGCTTGCGAGCGGAAGTGTCCGCGGATTCGCCATGACACTTGCTCTTGGTATTGTTCTTTCCATGTTCAGCGCCATGGTTGTTTCCAGACTGCTGGTCAACAGCCTGTACGGTATGGGACTGAAGGATGCGAAATACTACGGAACCAAGAAAGAGCGCAAGGGATTTCCATTTGTGGAAAAGAGAAAGATCTTCTTCACGATCTCCTGCATTCTGCTGCTTGCCGTTCCGGCCAGCATGATTTTCATGCATCAGACAAAGGGAAGCGCACTGAACTTCGGCCTTGACTTCAAGGGCGGTACTTCCATCAACGTTCCGTTCAACGAGGATTACTCCATCGAAGAGCTGGACAAAGAGGTAGAGCCGGTTGTGGAAGGCGTGACAAAAGATTCCAATATTCAGATGACAAAGGTTGTCGGAGGCAACAATGTCATCATCAAAACACGTTCTCTGACTCTGGAAGAGCGTGAGCAGGTTTACCAGGCAATGGCAGACAATTTCGGTGTCGATACTTCTGAAATCACTTTCGACAACATTTCTTCTACTGTAAGTAAAGAAATGAGCCAGAATGCGATGAAAGCAGTTATCATCGCTGTAGTCTGCATGCTGCTGTACATCTGGATCCGTTTCCGCGACATCCGTTTCGCATCGAGTGCCATCCTTGCACTGATGCACGATATCGCCATTGTATTCGGATTCTATGTGGTATCCCGTATTTCGGTCGGCAGCACCTTTATCGCGTGTATGCTGACGATCCTCGGCTATTCCATCAACAGTACGATCGTCATCTTCGACCGTATCCGTGAGAATCTGCCGGAGTTAAAGAGAGAGCCGATCGAGTCCCTGGTTGACCGCTGCATCACGGACACCCTGACCCGAAGCATTTACAGTTCCCTCACCACCTTTATCACCATCTTTGTTCTGTTCGTGATGGGAGTTTCTTCCATCCGCGACTTTGCAGCACCTCTGATGGTTGGTATCGTATGCGGAGCTTACACTTCTGTCTGCATCACAGGTGCCCTGTGGTATGTGATGAAGCACGTTGGAAAAAACAAATATGTGCCGTCCAAAGCAGTACAGAATAAGACAAAAAATAAATAAAAGCAGCAAAAACCATAAAAAGAGAAACGCCGGACCGGAAAAGTCCGGCGTTTCCTGCTAACAGGAAAGAGGAGAACATATGAAGAAAGAACGCTGGGTAGTTTCGGCAAAACGCGCCGATTTCCAGGCAATTGCGGACCGGTTCGGCATCGATCCCGTCATCGCCCGCCTGATCCGGAACCGGGATGTGACCGGGGAGAAAGAGATCGAAGAGTATCTCTTCGGTGATCTGGAGCAGCTCCACGATCCGCTGCTGATGAAGGATATGGAGCGCGCGGCAGATCTGATCGCTGAAAAAATTCGGGAGAAAAAGCCGATCCGCATCATCGGGGACTACGACATCGACGGTGTTACGGCAACGTATATTCTGCTGACCGGATTAAAAGATCTCGGTGCCGATGCGGATGTGCGTATCCCGGACCGGATTGCAGACGGATACGGCTTAAATGAGCATCTTGTGCAGTTTGCCGCGGATGAGGGGCGGGACACGATCGTCACCTGTGACAACGGCATCGCGGCGGGCAGTCAGATCCGTCTGGCAAAAGAACTTGGCATGACGGTTGTTGTGACGGACCACCACGAGGTTCCGTTTGAGGAGGATGAAAACGGAGAACGCCGCTACATCCTGCCGCCAGCGGACGCGGTTGTCAATCCGAAACAGAAAGACTGTTCCTATCCGTTTCCGGGCCTCTGCGGTGCGGCCGTCGCATGGAAACTGATCCAGACGATGGAGGCAAAAGCAGGTATTCCAAAGGAGCACAGCTTCCGCTTTCTGGAATTTGTCGCCATTGCGACGATCGGTGATGTGATGGATCTGCAGGGAGAAAACCGGATTTTTGTAAAAGCCGGCCTTCGGGCGCTCCATAAAACGCAGAACCTCGGCCTGCAGGAGCTGATCCGTGTGCAGGGCATCGAGGCGGAAAACGTGACACCGTATCACATCGGCTTCGTTCTCGGCCCGTGCATCAACGCATCGGGACGGCTTGACACGGCGGAGCATTCGTTAAAACTGCTCTGCGCAAAGACACGTGAGGAGGCCGCAAAGCTTGCCGGGGACTTGAAAGACCTGAATGAAAGCCGCAAAGAGCTGACGCGCCAGGGTGAGGCGAAAGCAATCGAGCTCGTGGAAACCTCCCCGCTGCAGAACGACAAAGTCCTCGTCGTCTATCTGCCGGACTGCCACGAGAGCCTTGCCGGAATCATCGCAGGTCGCCTGCGGGAGCACTTCCACAAACCATCCTTCGTACTCACCAGAAGTGAGGAGGGCGTCAAGGGCTCCGGCCGCTCGATCGAAGCGTATTCGATGTATGAGGAGCTCTGCAAATGCAAAGAACTGATGACGAAATTCGGCGGCCACCCGATGGCTGCGGGCCTTTCCCTCGCAGGAGAGGAGATGATCGAACCGTTCCGCCGGGCACTGAACGATAATTCCATGCTGACGGAAGAGGATTTCGTCGAAAAAGTTGTGATCGATGTGCCGATGCCGATCACCTACATCACCAAAAATCTGATCCGCCAGTTAAGTCTCTTGGAGCCGTTCGGAAAAGGCAACACGAAACCGCTGTTCGCACAGAAAGGACTGACTGTATTAAATTACCGCATTTTTGGAAAGAATAGAAACGTGGTGAAAGTACAGCTTGCCGATGCGGGCGGATACCAGATGGATGGTGTCTATTTCGGCGAGGGAGAAGCGTTCGCCGCATACGTGGATGCACATCCAACCCTCTCGGTAGCGTACTATCCGTCGATCGATACGTGGAACGGACGCGACAAATTACAGATCAATATCCAGAGTTATTTTTAAAGATGCAGAAAAGCCGCAAATACCTGATTTTTCTGCCCTGTTTTCTATCGGAAACAAAATTGACGCAGAAGAATATTGATGCTATACTGTAAGGTGAATTGTCAAACCTTGACGAAACGGAGGAATATTTTATGAAAAAAGTAGAGGATTACGTAAGAAGTATTCCGGATTTCCCGGAACCGGGTATTATTTTCAGAGATGTAACGAGTATCCTGCAGGACGCAGACGGACTGCAGCTTGCCATAGATGAGATGCAGCATTTTGTAGAAGAAGTAGACTGTGATGTAATCTGCGGAACCGAGTCCCGCGGCTTCATTTTCGGTATGCCGATTGCTTACAATCTGCACAAACCGTTCGTGCCGATCCGTAAAAAAGGAAAACTTCCTCTGGAGACCGTCGAGGAGAGCTATGACCTGGAGTACGGCAGCGCAACGATCGAGATGCACAAAGACTCCATCAAACCGGGCCAGAAGGTAGTCATCATCGACGACCTGATTGCAACCGGCGGTACCGTGGAGGCTTGTGCAAAAATGATCGAGCGCCTCGGCGGCGAAGTAACCAGAATCGTGTTCCTGATGGAGCTTGCCGGCTTAAAAGGACGCGAAAAACTGGCAAAATATGATGTAAAATCTGTCATCCGTTACGATGGCAAATAACGTATCCAACGAAACGCAGGGGTTAATCATGAGAGCGGAGGATACATATGGAAGAAGAGAAAAGAATCAGTGAAGAAGAATTAAAGAAGGATGTGGCGGCGGCAGAAGCCAGAATCCGCAAGACGGACGATTTTACAAGTCCGGAGGAATTATACGGGGAATTGATCGCTTCTGTGAAAAAATATCATCCATCGGACGATATTTCCCTGATCGAAAAAGCATACCGCGTGGCAGCGGATGCACATAAGGACCAGAAAAGAAAGAGCGGGGAACCGTACATCATCCATCCGCTCTGTGTGGCAATTATCCTGGCAGATCTGGAGCTCGACAAGGAGTCGATCGCGGCAGGCCTTCTGCACGACGTTGTCGAAGATACCGTCATGACCGAAGAAGAGCTGACCGAGGAGTTCGGCCCGGAGGTGTCCCTGATTGTAAGCGGTGTCACGAAGCTGGCACAGCTGAAATATTCTGCGGATAAGGTCGAGGAGCAGGCAGAAAACCTGAGAAAGATGTTCCTTGCGATGGCAAAGGATATCCGTGTTATTCTGGTAAAACTGGCGGACCGTCTGCACAACATGCGGACTGCACAGTACTGGTCGCCGGAGACGCAGAAGAAAAAAGCGCGTGAGACGATGGATATTTATGCCCCGATCGCACAGCGCCTCGGTATTTCCAAGATCAAGGTCGAACTCGATGACCTTTCTCTGAAATATCTGGAGCCGGATGCGTACTATGAACTGGTGCAGAAGGTCAGCATGAAGCGGGAGCAGCGGCAGGAGTTTGTCGATGCGATCGTAAAAGAGGTGACCCGTCATATCCACCAGGCCGGCATTGAGGCAGATGTCAACGGACGAATCAAGCACTTTTTCAGCATCTACAAAAAGATGGTCAACCAGCACAAGACGCTGGATCAGATCTATGACCTCTTTGCGGTCCGCATCATCGTGGAATCCGTCAAAGACTGCTATGCAGCGCTCGGTGTCATCCATGAAATGTACACGCCGATCCCGGGCCGTTTCAAAGATTACATTGCGATGCCGAAGCCAAACCGTTACCAGTCCCTGCATACAACCCTGATCGGACCGAACGGACAGCCGTTTGAGATTCAGATCCGTACTTATGAGATGCACCGGATTGCAGAATACGGTATCGCTGCACACTGGAAATACAAAGAGGCCTCCGACGGCAAGAAACCGGGACCGGAGCAGGAAGAGGAAAAACTGACCTGGCTGCGCCAGATTCTGGAGTGGCAGCAGGACATGGCAGACAACCATGAGTTCATGAACCTCTTAAAGAGCGATCTCGACCTGTTTGCCGACAATGTTTACTGTTTCAGCCCGGCGGGCGATGTCAAAACGATTCCGGTCGGCTCCTGTGCCATCGACTTTGCTTACTCCGTCCACAGTGCGGTCGGCAACAAGATGGTCGGAGCGAGGGTCAACGGAAAACTCGTGCCGATCGAGACGGAACTTCACAACGGAGACCGCGTCGAGATCATCACCTCGCAGAACTCCAAGGGACCGAGCCGCGACTGGCTGAAAATTGCGAAGAGTTCCCAGGCAAAGAGCCGCATCAACCAGTGGTTCCGCCAGCAGAACAAGACGGACAACATCGTCAAAGGCAAGGAAATGCTCACCAGCTATGCAAAGCTGAAGGGCAAAAACCTTGGAATCTATACGAAACCGATGTACGAAGAGGCTGTCATGAGAAAGTACGGCTTCCGCGACTGGGATTCCGTTCTTGCGGCCATCGGCCACGGCGGCTTAAAAGAGGGCCAGGTCCTCAACAAGCTGATTGAGACGTACGAAAAGCAGCATAAAAAAGAGATCACCGACGAGCAGGTGCTCGAAGCGGCATCCGGAGAGAAGGTTCTGCCGGTTGGAAAGAGCAAGGGCGGCATCGTCGTGCGCGGTATCCACGATGTGGCAGTTCGCTTCTCAAAATGCTGCAATCCGATCCCGGGCGATGAGATCGTGGGCTTTGTCACAAGAGGACGCGGCGTGACCATTCACCGCACCGACTGTGTCAATGTCCTGAATCTGCCGGAATCTGAGCGGGTGCGCCTCATTGATGCTGAATGGCAGGCAGAGGACAACGGCGGCTCTCTCTATACCGTGGAGATCAGCGTTTACGCAAACAACCGTACCGGTCTTCTGGTGGATATCTCCAAGATCTTTACCGAGCGGAAGATCGACCTTGCGGCGATGAACGTGAGAACGAGCAAGCAGGGAACGGCTTCCATCGATGTGACGTTCGACGTGCACAACAACGAAGAGCTGAACAGCATCATCGAGAAGGTGCGCCAGGTGGAGAGCGTGATCGATATTCAGAGATCGAGAGGATAAAAAGGAGAAAAGCGTATGATAAAGGTAAATTACCGGGCACTTGGAATGCTCTCGACAAACTGCTACGTTGTGGAAAATCCGGACAGCCAGAAGGTGCTGATCGTGGACCCGGGCGATTCGCCGCTGGAGATTGAACGCCAGATCGACGAGATCGACGGCGACCCGGAGGCCATTCTGCTGACCCATGGCCATTTCGACCATATGCTGGCAGCGGATGCGTTGCGGAAAAAGTACCATATCCCGGTCTATGTCCATGAAAAAGAGCAGCACCTGCTGGGGGATCCAAAGGAAAATCTTTCCGGGCTCTGGAGCAAACCGTACACGATGCAGGCGGACAAAACCGTAAAAGAGGGCGATGTGCTGCATCTCGCAGATTTTGAAATCCACGTTCTTGCGACACCGGGGCACACGGCAGGCGGTGTCTGCTACTATATTCCGGCAGCGAAAACACTTTTTTCCGGTGATACGCTGTTCTGCGAGTCCTACGGAAGATACGACTTCCCGACATCCTCCGGCAGAGAGCTGACCGCGTCGGTCAAGCGCCTGTTAAAAGAGCTTCCCGGGGATGTGACCGTGTATCCGGGCCACAACGATGAAACTACGATTGAACATGAAAAGAGGTACAATCCCCTTGCTTAATATCAGCCTTTGTTTTAACAGAAAAGATTTTGAATACGATGTGTATTCCCTGATCAAGGCATTCTATCCCGGCTGCGAGATCACCTCGTGGTACGAAGAGGATGGAGCGCCGGACGGGGAATTTGCATATTATGATAAGATCCTGTACGCGGCAGACCAGATCTGCTTTTCCATAGAAAATGAGAAGCACGAAGAGCTTTCTGCCGCGTGTGAGGCGGTGGAATATGAAAAAGACCGCCACGAAACGAAAAATGTCCTGAAACGGATGGTCTATCGCACGCTCTCGAAAGTGAGCGGAAAAGAACTTCCGTGGGGCGATCTCACCGGCATCCGTCCGACGAAAATTCCGATGAAGATGCTGGAAGAGGGCAAAACAAATGTAGAGATTGCGAAATACATGCGCGAGACCTACTACACCAGCCCGGAAAAGACGGCACTTGCAATCACGATTGCCAACCGGGAAAAGGATATTTTAAAGACGATCGACTACGAGCACGGCTACAGCCTGTACATCGGCATTCCATTCTGTCCGAGCATCTGTCTGTACTGTTCCTTCGGTTCCCATGTGTTAAGCCGCTGGGCCCATATGGTAGATCCGTATCTGGATGCGCTGATCAAAGAGCTGACCTTCATCAGCGAGCGTATGAAAGACTATACACTTGATACGATCTACATCGGAGGCGGAACGCCGACGACGCTGAATGCAGCACAGATGGAACGTCTGCTTTCGAAGGTGACAGAGCTCTTCCCGATGGATCAGGTGCAGGAGTTTACCGTGGAGGCAGGACGGCCGGATACGATCCATGAGGAGGTCTTAAAGGCCATCCGCAAATTCCCGGTGACTCGTATTTCGATTAACCCGCAGACGATGAACCAGGAGACACTGGATCTGATCGGACGCCATCATACGGTGGAGGAGATTGAAGAGAAGTTCCGCATGGCGCGTGACCTTGGTTTCGACAACATCAACATGGATCTGATCGTTGGTCTGCCGGGCGAGGACAGGGAAAAAGTGGCGCATACCCTGGAAAAAGTGGAGGCGCTGAACCCGGATTCCCTGACGGTCCATTCCCTTGCATTGAAGCGTGCGACGAGACTCAATTTGTTCAAAGACAAATATCAGGAAATCTCGTTTGAAAATTCCGCTGAGATCATGAAAATGACGATGGACAGCGCACATCGCATGGAGATGGGGCCGTATTACATGTACCGCCAGAAAAATATGGCGGGAAACTTTGAGAATGTAGGTTATTCCCGGGAAGGAAAGGCCGGTATTTACAACATTCTCATTATGGAAGAAAAACAGTCCATTCTGGCTGCAGGAGCCGGAGCATCCACGAAATTCGTGTTTGACCACGGAGAGCGCATTGAGCGGGTGGAAAATGTGAAGGATCTGAAAAATTATGTGGAGCGTATCGATGAGATGATCGAGAGAAAGCGTATCGGAATGGAGAAGTATCTGCCAAAATGAAAAAAAAATCCAGTCAGCAGCTTCACATGCTGCGATATACCCTGACCGAACAGCTCATCCACGGCATGGAAGTGAGTAATCTGGCTTACGATCTTGCGCGGGAACTGGGGTATGAAAAAGAAATTTGCTATGAGCTTGCAAAAGCGGGCGTTCTCCACGACATCGGAAAGGTTGTCCTGGAGAATTACGTAGAAGAACAGGATACGCTCGTTGTCGAGGAGATGCGCTTTGTGCGGACCCATCCCACACTGGGATATGAGCTGCTGCAGGGACGCGGATACTCCGATTTTGTGCTGGAGAGCATTCTGTACCACCATGAAAATTATGACGGAACAGGATATCCTGCGAATCTGGCAGGAGAAAAGATTCCGTTTGGGGCGCGTATTTTGCGT
Source organism: Blautia sp. AF19-1 (assembly GCF_003479155.1). Classification (NCBI taxonomy): domain Bacteria; kingdom Bacillati; phylum Bacillota; class Clostridia; order Lachnospirales; family Lachnospiraceae; genus Blautia; species Blautia sp. AF19-1. Next base: position 178,375 of record NZ_QUGQ01000001.1, on the reverse strand, counting down.
ATCTGCGATGTGTACTGCGCACTGACCTCCGACCGCCCGTACCGGAGCGCGTTTACGCAGGAACAGGCGATGGAGCTTATGGCAGAAGAAGTCAAAAATTTCGATCTGAAAATGTTCCTGGCATTTCAGAGAGTGATCCACAGCGGCAGCCGGAAAGCGATCGAGCTTTCTGATGTCGATGAATTGATCCAGGAAATCATAAAGGAGAAAACAGAAAATGGCATTAAAGAAGAAACCGGTTACCGGAATGAAAGATATTTTACCGAAAGAAATGGCAATCCGTGACTACGTGATCCGTCTGATCAAGGAAACTTACGGAACCTTCGGCTTTACCTCCATGGAGACCCCATGCGTGGAGCACATCGAAAACCTGAACAGCAAACAGGGCGGCGAGAATGAGAAACTGATTTTCAAGATCTTAAAAAGAGGAGAGAAGCTGAAACTCGAGACCGCTGAGAAAGAAAACGATCTCGTAGACAGCGGCCTGCGTTATGACCTGACCGTTCCGCTCTGCCGTTACTATTCCAACAACGCAAACGAGCTTCCGTCCCCGTTCAAAGCACTTCAGATGGGAAATGTATGGCGTGCAGACCGTCCGCAGAGAGGAAGATACCGCCAGTTCATGCAGTGCGATATCGATATCCTCGGCGAGCCGACCAACCTCGCAGAGATTGAGCTGATCCTTGCTACCACCACACTGCTTGGAAAACTGGACTTCAAGAACTTTACGATCCGTATCAATGACCGCCGTATCTTAAAAGCAATGGCAGCCTACAGCGGATTCCCGGAGGAGTCCTATGACACCGTATTTATTATCCTCGATAAGATGGATAAAATCGGTTTTGAGGGCGTTGCCAAAGAGCTCGAGGAAGCCGGCTTTGCAAAAGAGTCCGTAGAGAAATACCTGAAAATGTTCGAGGAGATCACCCCGGATACCGCAGGCGTAGAGTACTGCCGTGAGAAACTTGAGGGATTCCTTGACAAAGAGTACGCAGACGGCCTGAAGACCATCATCGACAGTGTCAATGCCGTGAAGACCGCAGAATTCAAGATCGCTTTCGATCCGACTCTGGTGCGCGGAATGTCCTACTACACCGGACCGATCTTCGAGATCGCTATGGATGAGTACGGCGGATCTGTCGGAGGCGGCGGACGCTACGATGAAATGATCGGAAAATTCACCGGAAACCAGACCTGCGCATGCGGATTCTCCATCGGATTTGAGCGTATCGTTATGCTTCTGCTTGAGAGAGATTACCAGATCCCGGGCGCGCAGAAGAAAAAAGCGTACCTGATCGAGAAAAACATGCCGGCAGAGGGAATGCAGAAGATCATTCAGCAGGCGACAAAAGAGAGAAGTGAAGGCACGGCCATCAACATCGCCGTGATGAAGAAGAACAAGAAATTCCAGAAAGAGCAGCTTGCCAGCGAGGGCTACACTGAGATCGAAGAATTTTTTGTTGACAAAATGTAAGGAATATCCAATAATAGTAATCGCATGAAAAAACGATGTGCTGCGGATGCAGATTCTTTGTGTCCGCAGTTCCAAATAGGAGGAACAAGAAAATGGCTGAATCCATGAAAGGCCTGAAGAGAACCTGCCGCTGTGCGGAAGTCACAAAAGCAGATATCGGAAAAAAAGTAACCCTGATGGGCTGGGTACAGAAGAGCCGTAATAAAGGCGGAATTATTTTCGTCGATCTGCGTGACAGAAGCGGTATTATGCAGATTATCTTTGAGAACGGCCCGATCAGTGAGGAAGGTTTTGAGAAAGCAGCAAAACTGCGCAGCGAGTTCGTCATCGCCGTAGAAGGTGAAGTTATGGCCCGCTCCGGTGCTGTCAATGAAAATCTGGCAACAGGAGAGCTCGAAGTAAAGGCTGAGTCCTTACGCATTCTTTCCGAGGCAGAAACCCCGCCGTTCCCGATCGAGGAGGATTCCAAGACGAGAGAAGAGCTCCGTCTGAAATACCGTTACTTGGATCTGCGCCGCCCGGACATCCAGAGAAACCTGATTATGAGAAGCAAGGTGGCAATGCTCACCCGTGAGTTCATGTCAAAAGAAGGTTTCCTTGAGATCGAAACCCCGATGCTGACGAAATCCACACCGGAAGGCGCCAGAGACTATCTGGTACCGAGCCGTGTTCATCCGGGCAGCTTCTATGCACTGCCGCAGTCTCCGCAGCTGTTCAAACAGCTTCTGATGTGCTCCGGCTATGACCGCTATATCCAGATTGTAAAATGCTTCCGTGACGAGGACCTGCGTGCCGACCGTCAGCCGGAGTTCACCCAGATCGATATGGAGCTTGCTTTCGTTGATGTAGATGATGTTATCGATGTCAATGAGAGACTGCTGGCACACCTGTTCAAAGAGGTGCTCGGCGTTGAGGTACAGCTCCCGATCCAGAGAATGACCTGGAAAGAGGCTATGAACCGTTTCGGTTCCGACAAACCGGACCTGCGTTTCGGTATGGAGCTGGTTGATGTTTCCGAGACCGTAAAAGATACCGAGTTCGTTGTATTTAAGGGCGCACTTGAAAACGGCGGTTCTGTCCGCGGTATTAACGCAAAGGGACAGGGCGCAATGCCGAGAAAGAAAATCGACAAGCTCGTTGAGTTTGCGAAAGGTTACGGTGCAAAAGGTCTTGCATACATTGCAATCCATGAGGATGGAAGCTGGAAATCTTCCTTCTCCAAATTTATGACAGAGGAGCAGATGGAAGCCCTCATCAAAGCCATGGACGGACAGGCTGGAGACCTTCTTCTCTTCGCAGCAGACCGCAACAAGATTGTTTGGAACGTTCTTGGCGCACTTCGTCTGGAACTGGCAGAGCAGATGGGACTGCTCGACAAGAACGAGTACCGTTTCGTATGGATTACCGAGTTCCCGCTTCTGGAGTGGTCCGATGAGGAGAACCGTTTCACCGCAATGCATCACCCGTTCACCATGCCGATGGACGAGGATCTGCCGCTTCTGGACACCGATCCGGGCGCAGTTCGTGCAAAAGCTTACGATATCGTCCTGAACGGCACTGAGATCGGAGGAGGAAGCGTTCGTATTCACCAGAACGATGTGCAGGAGAAAATGTTTGAGATGCTTGGTTTCACAAAGGAACAGGCACATGAGCGATTTGGTTTCCTTCTGGATGCTTTCAAATACGGAGTTCCGCCTCACGCCGGACTGGCTTACGGACTGGACCGTCTTGTGATGCTGATGGCAAAAGAGGACAGCATCCGCGACGTCATCGCATTCCCGAAGGTAAAAGATGCTTCCTGTCTGATGACCGAGGCTCCGTCACCGGTTGACGCAGTACAGCTGGAAGAGCTTGGTCTTGAGGTTGAGCCGCAGGCTGAGGAAGAGACAACAGAAGAGTAAAGAAAATTTTGTGATTTACAGGACAGACAATTTTGCAGAAGTGCAGCGTTGTCTGTCCTTTTTTAGGTTTCACTCGATCGGTGTAAAGAAAAACTTAAGAAATTCTTCCACGTCTTCCCCGTTGTTTTGCTGGAAAAAAGTGCTACAATATGGTTTGTAAGAAAGATACGGAAACATCCACAGCAAGTGGAACACATAGAGAAAAAGACAAGGAGGGATCACGATGTTAGTTACATTAGTCATGCTGGCAACCTGTTTTGGTCTGCTCTGCGGAATTGGAATTTTATTTGGGATCGTCGGACTGCTGCTGAAATTTGGAGGAAAAGTCCTCGGCGCATGCGCCACTATTCTTCTCCCGATCGGCGTGATCTGGCTTGGATTTAAAATCGTGTTCGCCGTCGTTCCGCTTCTGTTCAAACTGGTCTGTGCAGCGCTGATCTGTTATCTCGTATACCGCATTCTGCGGGAGATGAAACTTGTAGCATAAAAAATAAAATCTAACAGATTCGAAAGAAAACCTGCTTTCCGTCATAAACACGGAGGCAGGTTTTTAATGACAAAAACAAAAATCTATTTTCAGAAAAAGCCAGTATTTGCTAAAAAAAGAGTAAGGAAAAAGTAAGAAAACAAAAAACAAAATGTGATACGATAGAACTAACTTGGGAAAGCAGAAAATTAATTTGTAAAATAGAAAAGTGGGAGGAAGCATATGAAGAAAAAAGTAATCGCGATTGTGTGTGCAGTCGCAGTGCTGGCGGCAGCCGGAGGGGGAGTGACATGGCATTTCCTTGGAAACGGTACAAAAGAGGACGATAACGTCGTCTATGTCAATACTGTAAAAGCCCTGACCAATCTGGGAACTGGAAATGGAATGGAAAACCGCTATGCCGGTGTTGTGGAGTCGGAAAATACCTGGAAAGTAGAGAAAAACAGCGAGAAAAAGGTAAAGGAAGTTTATGTGGAAGTCGGTCAGGAGGTTCAGGTCGGAACACCGCTGTTCTCCTACGATACCGAGAAATTCCAGAGTGACCTCGAGCAGGCGCAGCTGGATCTGGAACGCATAAACAATGAACTTTCAAGTATGAATACCAATATCAACCAGCTTTACAAAGACAAAAAGCAGGCATCAAAAGACCAGCAGGCAAGCATCACACTGGAAATTCAGGAAGCGGAGCTGGATTTAAAGAAAAAAGAATATGAAGGAAAATCAAAACAGGCGGAGATTGATAAATTAAACGATAACATCACCAATGCGACCGTGATCAGTGAAATCGCCGGTGTCGTAAAATCAATCAACAACGATGACAGCAGCGCCGGCGCTTACTCCGGTGACAGCTCCGACAATTCCTTCCTGACTGTTCTTGCAACGGGAAATTTCCGTGTAAAAGGCCAGATCAATGAACAGAATATGAGCGACGGTTCGATTACGGAAGGAAGCCAGGTGATCGTGCATTCTCGTGTAGATGAGAATCAGACCTGGACCGGAACCGTGACAAAGATTGATCGGGAAAATGCAAAGACCGGCAATAACAACATGTACAGCAGTTCCGGCGATGGCATGACACAGTCGAGCTCCTATCCGTTCTATGTACAGCTTGCCGGAACGAATGGTCTGATGCTCGGCCAGCACGTTTACGTAGAGCCGGATGTCGGCCAGCAGGAAGTCAAAACAGGAATCTGGCTGTCTGACTCCTTTATCAACGATGTCGACAGCAATCCTTACGTCTGGGCCGATAATGGAAAAGGCAAACTGGAAAAACGAAGCGTAACGCTTGGAACGTACGATGAAAACATGATGGAATATCAGATCACCGACGGCCTTGCAGAAGATGATGCAATCACCTTCCCGGAGGACGGTCTGGAAGAAGGGATGAAGACCGTAGTCAGCACCGACGGATCACTGGGACAGAGCAATCCGGCCGGCGGCGAGGATGACGGTATGCTTGACAACGACGATGGAATGGTCGACGACGGTATGAAGCAGGATGAAAACGGCATGGTTGACAATACCATGGACGGCGCAGAGTACAGCGGTGAGGAAGATACAACGAACGTGATCGGCGGCGCCGACAATGGTGATGCAGAACCGGCAGACACACAGGAAGCCGGATCAGCAGATGACGGGGAGGTGCAGCCGTGATTCTGGAATTAGAGAATATCTGTAAAGAATATATGCAGGGCAAAATCCCGGTTCCGGTTCTGAAAAACATCAACTTCTCCATGGAAGAAGGCGAGTACGTTGCGATCATGGGTCCTTCCGGTTCCGGAAAAACAACACTGATGAATATTGTCGGCTGCCTCGACCAGGCGACGAGCGGACGGTTGATCCTCGACGGACAGGATATCAGCAAATGCAGTGACAATCAGATGTCCGATATCCGCCTGCAGAAAATCGGGTTTGTTTTTCAGAACTTTCAGCTTCTTTCAAGACAGAGCGCGATGGAAAACGTATGTCTGCCGTTAACCTATGCAGGTGTACCGAAAAAAGAGAGAAGAGAGCGTGCGGCGATTGCCCTCGAGCGCGTAGGACTTGGCGATCGCATGGATTTTAAGCCGACGCAGCTTTCCGGTGGACAGAAACAGCGTGTGGCGATTGCACGGGCAATTGTCAACCATCCGAAAATTCTGCTGGCTGATGAGCCGACGGGAGCACTCGATTCCCATTCCGGCGAGCAGGTCATGGAGCTGTTCCAGAGCCTGAACGACGAGGGCGTCAGCATCTTGATGATTACGCATGACGCGGAGATCGCATCGATGGCACAGCGCACCGTGGAGATCCGCGACGGAATGATGAAATCGAAGGAGGTGGCCGAAACATGAAAAAAGGAAAAGCCGCAAAGAAAGTCGTGATTGCAGTTGTGACCGCAGTTGCCGTGGGCGGTGTCAGTGTCGGCGGTTATTACGGCATCCGCCAGGCGCAGAAGACGACCGTAAAAGTGTATCCGGTCAGTGACTTTACGAGTGGTTACTGGGAAGACAGCATGAATATGGAAGGCCAGATCACCTCGACGGCTTCCCAGAACATCTATCTTTCAGACAGCCAGACCATTTCCCAGGTTCTCGTCAAAGAGGGCGATGTGGTAAATGCCGGAGACACGCTGATGACATACGATACCAGCATGATCGAGCTGGATCTGGAAACGCAGCAGTTACAGCTTGCACAGACAAAGCTGAAAATCCAGCAGAGTGAAAAAGAACTGGAAAAGCTGAAAAAGACAAAACCGGTAGCGGATACGCCGCTGGATCCGGTGGAGCCGGATTTCCCGGATTTTCCAGATGAACCCATCGATCCGGATTTCCCGGACGAACCGATTCCGACCCCAGAACCGGAGCCGACGTACGAGGATGCTGTTCTGTACAGCAGTACGAATAAGCTTGTATTTGGTTCCAAACCATACAAAGGAGAAGGAACGCAGGAAGACCCATACACCTATCTCTGCGCACCGGGGACAGTCCTGACAGGCGGATTCCTGAATCAGATGGCAGGATACGCGGATGAAAAGGGAACGAAAAAAGAAGAGGACAGCGAAGGATACTGGTTTCGCCTGGAGATTCATGAGGAAAACAAAGCCGCAGAGGCGCTGGAAACCGTGTGGGAGCAGGATGGAACGAAGATTGCGAAAGCATACGAGACTTCGTATGAAGCAGTCCTGAGTCTGAAAGAATCCGAATCGGCGGATGCACCGGAAATAAAAATTACCACGCCGATTGCAAATACAGAGGTTGCAGAGGGCGGCGAGCTGAAGCTGAAAATCGGAATCAATGAGAAGAAAGATACCGAAGAGAAGCCGGATGAGAAAGCCGACGATAAAACGGATGATAGAACCGAGAGTCCGTCCGAGGACGATGTGACACAGCCGGGTGAAGCCGGAAATGGAAGCGGTGAGGCAGACGATTCCACGGAAAACACCGAAACGGATGGCACTTACACATACGTCTGGAAACACAACGGAAAGACAATCGACGGAGATTTTAAGGATACTTACACAAAAGAAAACATCACAAAAGAGGATGCCGGAATCTATATAGTAGAAGTGACAGCGAAAAATGACAAGGGTACTTCCATGGCAGTCAGCACTGCAAATGTGGCGGTAAAAGAAGGAACGATTACCCCGACACCAAGTGTAACTCCGACCCCGAGCGTTACGCCGGGACCGAGTGTAACTCCAGAGCCGACCGTCAGCCCGGAACCAAGTACAACACCGATTCCGACCACAGAGCCGGTTCCAACAGAAACTCCGGTGCCGAGCGAGACCCCAGTTCCGACGGAAACGCCGACGCCGACCGAAGCCCCGGCAGAACCGGAAGCGGAACCGCAGAGCGAAGATGCACCGGAAGCAGTGCAGACGACAGCAAAAACCGTATTCTACGGTGAAAAAGCATCGGTACAGTCCCTCTTTACATCATCCACAGGAAGCAGCGCAAATAACAATACTTCTTCCGGTGATGATACCCAGATGACCTACACAAAAGATGAGTTGAAAAAAGCCATCAGCGAAAAAGAAAGCCAGATCCGTAATCTGAAGCTGGATCAGAAGGAAGAGGAACTCAAAGTCAAAAATACGCAGAAATCCCTGGATTCCCAGACCGTAAAAGCGACGATCAGCGGTGTGGTAAAGAAGGTTGGAAATGCAGAAAACCCGTCCAACGACGGAAGCGCCTTTATCCAGGTCAGTGGAAACGAAGGTCTGTACGTGCGCGGCTACTTAAGCGAGACGTATCTCGATCAGGTAAAAGTCGGCGATGAACTCAACGTGACTTCTTGGTCTTCGGGTGCTTTTGCAGCGGCAACCGTAACCGAGATTTCTCCGTACCCGACAACAAGCTACATGTCGTACAGCGAGACACCAGCCTCCTTCTATCCGTTCACAGCCGTTATCCCGGAAGGCGGAGAAGGTTTTGAAAACGGTGACTGGATCGAGATTGCAATCACTGTCGGAAACGATGTAGAAAACGGCAACGGCCTGTACGTCAGCAAAGAATTCATCCGCGAGGAAAACGGACAGAAATTCGTTTATATCCGGGATGAAAATGATAAATTAAAGAAACAGAATGTGGTAACCGGAAAACTTCTGTGGGGCAGTTATTACGAAGTGAAGAGCGGTCTTTCCGAAGAGGATTACATTGCATTTCCGTACGGCAAAACCGTGGTGGAAGGCGCAGACACGAAGGAATCCAGTTCATCGGATTATTACAACAGTTAAGGAGGCGCATTATGTTAGAAAATGTAAGACTTTCCTTTCAGGGAATCTGGTCACACAAAATGCGTTCCTTCCTGACGATGCTGGGTATTATCATCGGAATTGCGTCGATCATCTCAATTGTCTCCACGATCAAGGGAACGAATGAGCAGATCAAACAGAACCTGATCGGAGCTGGAAACAACAACGTGACCGTCAGCTTAAAGCAGGGCGACGGTGATTACTGGATGGACAACGGACTGCCAAGCGGCGTGTCGAAACTGTCCGGTGATCAGAAAAAGCGGATCCGCGAGCAGGATCAGGTGGAAAATGCATCGTTTTACACCGAAAGAACGTATGTGAGCGGCATCGCAAAAGGAAACACAACACTGGACAGTGCGAAGGCGCTTGGAGTGGATGAAAATTATCTGTCGACGTGCGGATATCAGATTTATCAGGGACGCGGCTTTGTGGAGAGCGATTTCTCGAAGACCCACAAAGTTGTCCTCCTCGACGATACCGCAGTGCTGACACTCTTCCCGGATGAGTCGCCGGTCGGCAAAACGATCGAGATCATGGGAGAGCCGTTCACGGTGATCGGCGTGATCAAAAAAGCCGATTCGTTCCAGCCGGTCATCAATTCCAGAGATGACTACTATACGTACAATCAGGAATCCTATCCGCTGGTGCTGATGCCGGATGTCTGCTGGCCGATCGTATTCCAGTATGATGAACCGGAAAATGCCGTTGTGATGGCAAAAACGACCGAGGATATGAGCACGGTGGGAAAGACAACAGCGGATATCATGAACGAATCCGTGACCAATACAACTGATTCTCTTTCCTATCAGGCAGAGGATCTGCTGGAGAAAGCAAAGAGTCTGCAGGAGTTAGGCCAGAGCACGAACCAGCAGCTGATCTGGATCGCGAGCATTTCGCTTCTGGTCGGCGGTATCGGTGTTATGAATATTATGCTGGTATCTGTAACGGAACGTACAAGCGAGATCGGCCTGAAAAAGGCGATCGGAGCAAGAAAACGCAGAATTCTGTTCCAGTTCCTGACCGAGGCGGCGGTGCTCACCAGCATCGGCGGACTGCTCGGCGTGCTGGGCGGCATTATCATGGCACAGGTGATTTCGAGGGTATCGCAGACGCCTGTGGCGATCAGTATTCCGGCAATCATTTTCTCCGTGGTCTTCTCCATGGTGATCGGTATCGTATTCGGACTGCTGCCGTCGGTAAAAGCAGCGAACCTGAATCCGATCGATGCGCTGCGAAGAGAATAGAACAAAAAAGAGTTGAAAAATCCGTGCGGGTACAGCGTAGGTGCTGGATCCGTGCGGATTTTTTGTGCGGCGTGTGCGGATGAAACTTAAGATCTTTACTTTTTGCGGAAAGTCGGTTATACTGGAAAATAAGCGCAATTTGCGGCGCAGCAAAGAGGCATTCGAGTTTCGGATTCGGTATGTTTATGAAAATATAAGAAAGATTCAAAGACATTTCACATTCGTTTATGGTATAATCAAACAAGAGTATGACCAACGAAAAGGAGTATACGCGAATGAATATTTTGTTTTTTATCACACCGAAAAGTGAAACGGCTTATCTGTATGACGACTGCTCACTTCGGCAGGCCATCGAGAAGATCGAATATCATAAATACACGGCGGTTCCGGTACTGAACAAAAAGGGCTGCTACGTGGGAACACTGACGGAAGGAGATCTGCTCCGCATCATAAAAGAACGGTATCTGCTGAATTACCATGAAGCAGAGGATATCCCGCTCTGGCAGGTTCCAAAACGGTGGAATTATGAGTCCGTCAACATCAACAGCAACATCGAGGACCTGATCGAGATGTCCATGCGGCAGAATTTCGTTCCAGTTGTGGATGACGAGGGAATCTTCATCGGCATCATCCGAAGAAGAGATATCATCCAGTACTGTTATCAGAAAAGCGGCATCAAAGAAGAGGAAGAAGCCCGGCGCAGCGCGCGGAAACAAAACGCAGAACAGATGATTCTGCAGTAAAGAAGAAAATGAGGGAAACATTATGAAAAAACTGATCGATCTTATCCAGGAAGAGCTGGTAAAAGCCTTTACCGCTGCGGAGATGGACCCGTCCTATGCAAGGGTTTCCGTTTCCAACCGCCCGGATCTGTGCGAATACCAGTGCAACGGCGCAATGGCAGCTGCAAAAGCATACCACAAAGCACCGATCCAGCTGGCTGAAGCAGTTGTAGAAAAAGTGACCGATCACAGCGTGATCGGTGAAATTGAAGCCGTAAAACCGGGATTCATCAACCTGAAAATCAACCCGGAATTTCTGGCAGATTATCTTTCCAAAATGCAGAACGACGAAGATCTTTCTGTAGAGAAAGCAAAAAATCCGAAAACCATCATCGTAGATTACGGCGGAGCAAACGTGGCAAAACCGCTTCACGTCGGCCATCTCCGTTCCGCGATCATCGGGGAAAGCATTAAGCGTATGGGACGCTTCATGGGCCACAACATGATCGGTGACGTTCATCTTGGAGACTGGGGTCTGCAGATGGGACTGATCATCACCGAGCTGCAGGAGCGCCATCCGGAGCTTGTTTATTTTGATGAGTCCTTTACGGGAGAGTACCCGGAGGAAGCACCGTTTACGATCAGCGAGCTCGAGGAGATTTATCCTTGCGCAAGCGGCAAATCGAAAGAGGACGAGGACTATAAGAAACGTGCACTCGAGGCAACGAGAGAGCTGCAGCAGGGCAGAAGAGGATATCGTGCGATCTGGAAACACATTATGAACGTTTCTGTTGCCGATCTGAAAAAGAACTATGGAAACCTCGACGTTCATTTCGATCTGTGGATGGGTGAGTCCGATGCACAGGAGTACATTCCAGACATGGTAGATTACCTGAAAGACAATGGTTATGCACATTATGACCAGGGCGCACTCGTTGTTGATGTCAAAGAAGAGACAGACACAAAAGAGATCCCGCCGTGCATGATCTTAAAATCCGATGGGGCAGCTCTGTATGATACGACAGACCTGGCAACCATCATCCAGCGTATGAAACTGTACAAGCCGGACGAGATCTGCTATCTGGCAGACAAACGTCAGGAGCTTCACTTCGTACAGTGTTTCCGCTGTGCAAGAAAAGCAAAACTGGTGAATGATGATACCGTTCTTTCCTTTATCGGCTTTGGTACCATGAACGGAAAAGACGGAAAACCGTTCAAGACCCGTGAGGGCGGCGTTATGCGTCTGGAGCGTCTGATCGGCGAGATCAACGATGAGATGTATCAGAAGATCGTGGAGAACCGCAGCGTAAAAGATACGGATGCAAGAGGAACGGCACAGATTGTCGGACTGTCTGCTATTAAATACGGTGACCTGTCCAACCAGGCATCGAAAGATTATGTATTCGATGTTGAGAGATTTACTTCCTTCGAGGGAAACACCGGTCCGTACATCCTGTACACGATCGTTCGTACAAAATCCATCCTCGGAAAATATAAAGAAGAGGGAAATGAACTGAAGAAAGGCGCACTTCTGGCACCGAAGAGCGACAGCGAGAAAGCTCTGATGCTTTCCGTATCCCGTTTCAACGGCGTTGTGGAGAACGCATTCGAGGAGAAAGCACCGCATAAGATCTGTGCTTATATCTACGAGCTTGCAAACGAGTTCAACCATTTCTACCACGAGACCAAGATCTTAAGTGAGCAGGATGAGGCAAGAAAAGCATCTTACCTGGCACTGCTGGATCTTGTCCGCGAGGTACTTGAGACCTGCATCGACCTGCTGGGATTCTCGGCACCGGAACGGATGTAAGATTCGTCAAGAGGGAAAAAATAGATAAAAAACAGGCGATTTTTTTGGCAGCCGTCGGCTTCTGTAGTTCTTGCGGAAACGGCGGCTGTTGTGTTATACTTACATCACGATTTTTCATCCGCTTGGACATTCGTCCTGAAAAATCGATTCTATATTACTCTATCGAAGAGCCATTCGGCTCAATTTATATCCATGTACAAAAACAGAATATCGGACTGACAAACACTTTGACGTAAAAAGAGGAGGCGGGATCATTGGAAAAGTAGAACTTCCGGGAGGGAAGTATCGCCTGCTGTCAGTGCTCGGAAGAGGGGCAACGTCTGTCGTTTATCTTGCAGAGAAAACTGGATCCGGAAAGCGGTATGCAGTCAAGGTAAGTATATGTGACAGGGAAAAATTGCGCCGGGAAGCGTTTCTTTTACAGAAGTTTTCATATCCCGGGATTCCCTGTGCGGTGGAACTTCTGGAAAGTGGGACAAAAAGCTTTCTGGTGATGGAAGCTGTAAACGGAAAATCTATCGGACAGTGTATGCGTAAGGGAGAACGGTTTTCCAGCCGGGAAATTCTGAAAACGGGAATTGCCCTGAGCGGGATTCTCTGTTATCTCCATGCACAGAACCCGCCGGTTTTCTACCGGGATCTGAAGCCGGACAACGTGATGATAACAGAGCGTGGTGAAATATACCTTGTGGATTTCGGTGCAGCCGGAACAGAAGAAACGGGTGTGGAAGTCCGTTATGGAACCCGCGGTTATGCAGCGCCGGAGCAGTATGACGGGAAGTGTGACGCCCGTTCCGATCTTTATGCACTCGGCGCACTGCTTGCGGCAATGGCGAAGCATGCGAAAAAGCGGCAGAAAAGAGGACTCTGGCGGGTGATGGAAAAGTGTATGCAGAAAAAGCCGGAGGAGCGGTATGCGTCTGCCGGAGAAGTCAAAAAGGCACTGCGGCGGCTGGAAAGAAAGCAAAAAGGCAGGAAGACTCTGCGGATCTTTGCAGTTTTTGCTTTTCTGACAGGAGGAGCGGCTGCAGTTGCCAGCAGGATGCCATGGGGTCAGTTTCCGGCGGCAGACGAATGGGAGGAGCAGGGCGATCTCTGGTTCTGCGGAAATCCGGTGGAAGAAGGCAGTCTGCCGAACTACCAGAAAGCGCGGGAAGCGTTCTTAAAGGCAGACCATCTCAGTCAGGCGGGGCGTGTGGAGCAGGAACTTGTGGAATACTGTCTGGCGGATGATGCGGCAAGGGAAAAAATGCAGATGGAGCCATTGCTGGCTGAATTTTATGATGACACGCAGCAGGAGCCAGAAAAAGAAAAACGCTGCCGCAGATATCTTGCTGTTGCAGGAATGTATTTCAGTTTTTCCGAAGAACTGGCGCGTGAAAATGACACAGACGCCATGCGGAAAGGAATCGAAGTGCTGGAAAAGGCCGCGGGCGAGAATATGGAGGGGCAGTGGGAGACGGTTATCTGGCAGAGACTGGCGGATGCGTGCTATCTTGGCGGAAAATCCGGGGATGGGGAAAGAGAACAGGACTGGTGCCAGGAGAGCTTTCTCTATTACGAACGGCTTCTGTGCAGCAGACAGGATGGAAACCGGCGGAAAAATCTGCTCAGGGCCGCAGAGCTGGCACTGCAGTTCGACATGCAGGAAAAAGCAGAACAGTACCTCAACGAGGCAGCAGAAATTCCGGGAATGGAGGAGGACATTTTTTATCAGCAGATCAGAAAAAGATGGGAGGAAGCAGGATGAGAAAAAAGACTATATGTGCAATGATGACAGGATTCCTGGCCGTCCAGGGAATCGAAGTCCACGCGGAGACACAGCAGACGACAGGCGAGGCCGCAAGTGCGGTGGAAAGCGTGGAATTAGAAGCTGAAATCATCGAGAACAGTGATGTGACAGATGCAGACGGGAAAGCCGGACCGGAGGAACTGCTGCCGGACGAAAAGTCAGAAGAAGAACCGCCTATAGAAGAGAAACCAGAGCAGGAACCAGAGCCGCCGGAAGAGAAAACAGATCCGGCAGAGACCGGAAAGAAAGAGACAGAAGAAGAAAAAATGCTTCCCCCGACGGTAATTCCGGATCCGGAGAAAGAACCAGCGGAAAGGTGGGAAGAAGAGGAGGAAGAAATTTCGGAAGATTCAGAATCGGGGAAGCCAGAAGAATTGCCGGAGGCAGGAGATATGGGTTCCGGGGAATCGGAATCAGAGGAAGAATGTGAAGAAACAGATACAAAAGAATCAGAGACAGAAGAGTCAGATTCGGAGAGAACGGATTTTGGAGAAATGGACACAGAAAAACCAGATTATGAAGATACAGGTTCAGAAAAATCCGGAACGGAAAATTTGATGCCAGAAGATCCGGAACCGGAAAAGCCTGATATGGAAGAAACGAAGCAGGAATCTCCGTCAACCGAAAAAGAGTCAGAAAATCAAACCTCGGAAACAAAAGCACCAGAAAAAGAGGAGCCTACCGTAATGCCAGATGCCGGAAAGTCAAACACAGAAAAGCAGGAACAAACGGAGCCCGGGCAATCGTCTCCGGAGAAAGAAGAACTCAAAACAGACGAACAGCTGCCCGTTGCTGCAGCCACGCCCGAGGAGGTGACCCAAGATCCAGATGATACTCCGCTACAAACAGAAGAAAGCAGTCCTCCGCCTGCCGAAACTCCATCTGAGAGTGCCGGGGAGGAGCCATCTCAAATACCGCCGCAGATCATCGCCGATTTCATATTATCACAGATAGCAGACGAAGATTTCGAAGCGCCGAACCCCCTGATTATCCGCCCGGCCGACACCAGCGTCGAAATAGATCCCGGTTATACCCCGGAAATTCTGCTCGAGGGAGCCGCCGACACGGCTGAAATTCTTTCCTGCATGGTAAATGGCTCCGAAGCCGAATACGAATGGAAAGAAAACAAAATCTGTCTGAAAGCCGAGAGCCTTTCCGAAGGCTACAACCGCATCACTGTAAAAGTGCGTGGCGCAGACGGCATTGTACGAACCATGAAACCGTGGGAAGTCAACGTGAAACCAAAAACTTCCACACTTGTCAGCCAGAGAACCAGCCAGAAACCAAAAGGAACCCGCCTCTTGCAGTCCTTAAGGCGCCTCTGGAACCTGATTCGTGCCATTGCCGAAATTCAGAATCAGACCACCCGCTATCTGCGTGCACTCTGCAGAAAATAGCCTGATCCGGTTTTGTTTGTATTTCTAATTTCGATATGCTAGAATAAAAGACATGTCATACGATAAAAAAGTAAAAGAGGAAATAAGAGTATGTCAGATATGATATTATTTGATCTGGACGGAACCCTGACCGATTCCGGTCCTGGAATTACAAGATGCGTACAGTATGCGCTGGCATCCTTTGGCATCGAAGAGCCGGATCTGGAAAAACTGAACTGTTACGTGGGACCGCCGCTTCTGGAATCTTTCATGAATTTTGCAGGCCTTGGCTGCGAAGAAGCACAGCAGGCCATCACAAAATACCGGGAGCGGTACGAGGCAGAGGGCATTTTTGAAAATGAAGTATACGAGGGAATCCCGGAGGTTCTGGCGTATCTGAAAGAGAAGGGAAAAATTCTGGCGGTAGCATCGTCCAAACCGGAAAAATACGTGGAGCAGATCCTGGAGCATTTCGAAATCAGAAAGTATTTTACCGTAGTAACCGGTTCAGAAATGAACGAAACCAGAACCGACAAAGGAGAAGTCATCGCAGAGACGCTGCGCCGACTCGGAGCAGAAGACAGCCGTTCCGACGTGGTGATGGTTGGTGACAGAAGCTATGACGTAATCGGGGCAAGAGAAAACGGACTGCTCTGTGTCGGCGTATCGTATGGGTACGGCGGAAGAGAAGAACTCGAGGCAGCAGGTGCCGCAAAGGTATGTGATACACCGGAAGAACTGAAACTGCTGGCGGAGGATCCGAAAGAAGAGAAGAAAAGACGCGACCGCATCAAAAAAATGAAGCCGGAGCGTATCCCGTGGCTGACAAGAGGAGAAAGTGGAACAGGAATCTTTGCGCCGAAAGAGAAAAAAGCAGAGAATATAAAAGAAAAAAGGACAGCGAAAACAGAGCCAAAAACGGAGGAAATCGTAATTCCTATCCAGCGGAAGCTATGGCGTCTTTTAAAACCGCTTCTGACGTACGAACTGTTTCTGATCGGAGCAACCGTACTTCTGGCGCTGATCCTGATGACGTTTACGACCGGCGGTTATCTGGAAGAGCGTATGCACGCGACATCCGTTCTTGCATCAGCAATCGGCAGTCTGGCGGCGATCCCGGTTCTCTGGAAACAGTACAAAAAAGATGAAGGCATGTTCCCGAAACCGGAAAAACGGTGGAGTGCGGCAGAGGCAGCCGCCTGTATTCTGCTGGTTATGACCTTCGGCCATCTCCTGAATACTGTAATGAACGTGACTGGCTTTACCAGAATCTTTTCCGGCTATCAGGACATGGCATCAAAGATTTATGAAGGACAGAACCCGCTGCTTCTGATCCTGTCCGTCGGTGTGCTGAGCGCGGCCGCAGAGGAAATTGTTTTCCGCGGCATGATTTACCGCAGGGCAAAAGATTTCTGGGGAACCGGCTGGGGCATCGCAGCATCATGTCTGCTGTTCGGTGCATATCACGGCAATGTGACGCAGTTTGTCTATGCAGCCGTGGTAAGTGTGCTTCTGATCCTTATTTATGAGCGGTGCGGAACACTCCTTGCCCCGGTTCTTGCGCACATGGCAGAAAATATCTGGGGACTTTACCGGAGCCAGTTCGTATCCTGGATGACCCAAAAAGCGCCGGCAGGTGCATGGATGTTCATCTTTTTGGAAGCGGTAATCTGCGCCGGAACGTTCTGGTATCTGTTTTTAAAGGATAAACAGGGAAAAACACAAAAATAACAGAAAAAAACCGCAGAATCCGCGAAAAAAATGCTTGTCATGAAAAAAACTCTGTGATACAATCTTACTGTTGCACAATAAGCACCCATGCGGTACCAAGGATGGTGCCTGTTTTTTGAAAAACAGGTTCCAAGGTGAAAAAACATGGGGAAGAATAAAACCATAAGGAGATAAAACAATGAGCGTAATTTCAATGAAACAGTTACTGGAAGCCGGTGTTCATTTCGGACATCAGACAAGAAGATGGAATCCTAAAATGGCTCCGTACATCTACACAGAGCGTAATGGTATCTACATCATCGACCTGCAGAAATCTGTAGGAATGGTAGATGACGCATACAAAGCTGTTGCAGACATCGCAGCAGACGGCGGCACAATCCTTTTCGTAGGAACCAAAAAACAGGCTCAGGACGCTATCGCTGTTGAGGCAGAGCGCTGCGGAATGTACTATGTAAACGAGAGATGGCTCGGCGGTATGCTGACCAACTTCAAAACCATCCAGAGCCGTATTGCAAGACTGAAAGCAATCGAGACCATGGAGCAGGATGGCACCTTCGAAGTTCTTCCGAAAAAAGAAGTCATTGAGTTAAAGAAAGAGCTTGCAAAACTGCAGAAAAACCTTGGCGGTATCAAAGAAATGAAGAGACTGCCGGACGCTATCTTCGTAGTAGATCCGAAAAAAGAGAGAATCTGCGTACAGGAAGCTCATACACTGGGAATTCCGCTGATCGGTATCTGCGATACCAACTGCGATCCGGAAGAGCTTGACTATGTAATTCCGGGTAATGACGACGCTATCCGTGCCGTAAAACTGATCGTTTCCAAAATGGCAGACGCAGTTATCGAGGCAAAACAGGGCGAGGCTGAGGAAGCTGCATACGAAGAAGCAGCAGAGACAGACGCTGAATAATTTACGCGAAGTAATGAACTGGGGGGAACTTGAAATTCAGGTTCCCTTCGGCGAATCTCACAATAGCAGACCGGCATGAAGATGCAGTCTGCTGAATCACGTATACGGAGGAATAAAACAATGGCTATTACAGCAGCAATGGTAAAAGAGTTAAGAGAAGTAAGCGGTGCTGGTATGATGGACTGCAAGAAAGCTCTTACAGCTACCGAAGGTGATATGGACAAAGCAATGGAGTTCCTGAGAGAAAAAGGACTTGCTACTGCTCAGAAAAAAGCTGGCAGAATCGCAGCTGAGGGTATCGTTATGCTGAACGTATCCGAGGATGGAAAGAAAGCTGTCGCTGTAGAAGTAAACGCTGAGACAGACTTCGTTGCAAAGAACGAGAAATTCCGTGGCTATGTAGCACAGGTTGCAGAGCAGGCTATGGATACAACTGCAGCAGACGTAGAAGGATTCCTGGCAGAGCCTTGGAAATTCGATACCAACGAGACCGTTGGCGAAGAGCTGGCTCATCAGATCGCTACCATCGGCGAGAACATGAACATCCGTCGTTTCCAGCAGGTAAAAGAGGAGAACGGTTTCGTTGCTTCTTATACTCATATGGGCGGTAAAATCGGTGTTCTGGTTGACGTTGAGACAGATGTTGTAAACGATGACCTCAAAGAGATGGCTAAAAACGTTGCAATGCAGATTGCAGCTCTTCGTCCGCAGTACACAAACCGCGACGAAGTAAGCGCTGATTACATCGCACATGAGAAAGAAATCCTCATGGCTCAGATTCAGAACGACCCGAAAGAGTCTCAGAAACCGGAAAAAGTTATCCAGGGAATGATCCAGGGCCGTATCAACAAAGAGCTCAAAGAGATCTGCCTGCTTGACCAGGTATACGTAAAAGCAGAAGACGGAAAACAGTCCGTAGCTCAGTACGTAGCACAGGTTGCAAAAGCAAACAACGCAACTGTAGCAGTAAAAGGCTTCGTTCGTTTCGAGACCGGTGAAGGAATCGAGAAGAAAGAAGAGAACTTTGCTGAGGAAGTTGCTAAACAGATGAACGCATAATTCAACTGTGAATTTGTAAAAATAACGCAAAAATATAAAACCCTCATAAATGTGCAGAAAATACACGATTTATGAGGGTTTTTTACTGTCACAGGCAGTATCCATCGGAAATGCAGTAAGTGCCCTGAAGGATACCGTCCCCGGAGATTTCCCGGCAATGAATCTTTCGGAGATTTGTGAATTAATCCAGGAACATAAATCGAATGTCCGGTAATGGAGATGAAACGTTAAACATAAGAAAAGAGGAACAAATTTGAAAAAACAAGACAAAAGAAACTGGCCGAAAGCAGTGATTCAGATCCTTTCTTTCCTGCTGATCCCGGGCTTGTTTGAGGCGCAGTTTTCTGCGGTTGGGACGATTATTTCTGCAGTTTATCAGGGGACGGTTTCGTGGGAACGGATCAGGTATTCGGTATGGATGGTGCTGGCGACGGTTCCGGCGGTGATTATTGTGGGACGGTTTTTCTGCGGATATTTCTGCAGCTTCGGGGCTGTGCAGGATTTTCTGTGGTTTGCAGGAAATAAGCTGAAAAAGCGGTTTCGAAAAGCAGGTGCGAAAAACCTGCATTCAAATTCAAAGAAGAGTGGAAGAAATGTTCCAACAGGCTGGATCAAATATGGTGTGCTCCTGTTCTGGGCAGTCTTCGTATGGAGCGGTATGATAAAATGGAACATCGCAGGGCCGTGGCAGGTGTTTGGACAGTACAGTTCCATCGGACACTGGCCGGGCGTGAAGCCGATGTTTTCGATTGGCGGTGCGCTGATTCTGGTGATTTTCGTCGGATCCGTCTTAATCCAGCGTTTTTTCTGCCGGTATCTCTGTCCCATGGGAGCCATCTACAGCCTGATTTCCAGATGTACGCTGTTAAAAATTGTAAAACCGCGGAGCAAATGCGGAAACTGCCATCTCTGTACTGCAAAATGTACCATGGGAATTGATCTGACAGAAAAAGAGCAGATGGCAGGCGGCGAGTGCATTGGATGCGGGGTATGTGTAAACGGATGTCTGAAGAATAATGCACACTGGAAGTACCGATACAGCGTGTGGATCGGTGTCGGGGTGACCTGCCTTACGATTGCAGCGTCACAGTTCCTGATCCGGAGCGAGAGCGGTTCCGTTGGTAAGACAGCAGGTGATGCGGCCATTGATACGGCAGAACAGAATCTGGACAGCAGATTCCAGGACGGCACTTATTCCGGAAGTGGAGAAGGCTACCGCGGAACCGTGACCGTTTCCGTAAAAGTGGAACAGGGAACGATAACCGGACTGACGATAGAGAACGCCGAGGATGATCAGACATATCTGGACAGAGCAAAGTCAGGAATCTTTTCGGAAATCATGAAAAAACAGAGTGCCGAGGAGATAGATACTGTTTCCGGCGCCACCTACAGCAGTAAAGGGTTGATTGAGGCCACTCAAAATGCGTTAAAAGAAGCTGCCGGAGATGAGAATACTGTACAGGAAAATACAGCATCTGAATCGACGGATACAACGGAAGAAAAACAGGCATTCCTGGACGCCGGCCGTTTCCACGACCTGAAAGACGGCATCTGCACGGGTACCGCCGATGCCTTCCGCGGGGATGTCGAAGTGCAGGTAACGGTAGAAAACCAGAAAGTGACCGACATCTCCATCCTTTCCTACTGCGACACCGAGGAATACTTTTTCCGTGCAGCGCCTTACGTGATAGGGCAGATGAAAGAAGAACAGAGCCTTAACATCGATGCCTTGAGCGGTGCCACCTACAGCAGCAACGGTATCATTCACGCCACCGCCAATGCACTTGAAATCCCGGAAGACGAATATGCACCGCGTCCTGGCCGGGATCTGGCACACAAGCAGAAAGAGCACGGTCATATTGTAAAACATACGATCGAGAGCCAGGAGCAGTATGAAGAAAAAGTAAAAGAATACGAAGACGCACAGAATTAAAAAACAAAAATAATCTCAAAATAAGCACTGTAAATACATCCATCTGTATTTGCAGTGCTTTTCTGCTGTAACAGAACCCCGTCTGACTGCATCAAAAATATAAAAAATTTAACAATCATTTGATATAGACCTTATAGGAACAGGACAGCAGTTAAAATACAAATGTGCTACGATCGTGATTGCAGTAAAAAATATTCTGAAAGAAATGGCAGGAACAGCAAAAATACAGCGGTTAGGCTGGAGTCTGGAATGGATGCAGCGCATATCTGAAAAAGGAAACGAAAACCTGGGACAGCTGGGATATACGGATCATTCGCAGAAACACTGTATGCAGGTTGCCCATCATGCAGAGTACGGTACACTTCTTGCAAATGAACTTTTAAAAGAAACGGATATGACGTTGGAAGACAGAGTAACCATCGTTCCTCGGTTCTGCAGTTATTGCAGCTGTAAAACTGGCAGGCGGAACGATCAACGTGGCGGTTGCATGCCTGGCGATTTTCTTTGCACTGGGATTTGTTTTCCTGAAAATTGCAGATCGGCAGCCGATGGCGGGGGAGAGATAAAACAGAACATAGCATAAAAAATCTCAAAGCAGGAGAGAAATCCGCTTTGAGATTTTTTGCGTTTCACTCCGGGGTTCCGCAATGAGAGGTTTTGTGGTACAATAAGCAGTGAGTCGGGCCGCAGGGGATGAGGGGGCCTGAAAAATATGAATCATACAGACAGGATGAAACAAAATGGAAAAAACCAAAAAACTGGCGGTAGGCATTTTAGCGCATGTCGATGC
Source organism: Blautia sp. AF19-1 (assembly GCF_003479155.1). Taxonomy (NCBI): domain Bacteria; kingdom Bacillati; phylum Bacillota; class Clostridia; order Lachnospirales; family Lachnospiraceae; genus Blautia; species Blautia sp. AF19-1. Next base: position 156,411 of record NZ_QUGQ01000001.1, on the reverse strand, counting down.
GGGAAAGACGACGCTGGCAGAGGGAATTTTATATAAAACAGGCCAGATCCGGAAAGCCGGAAGAGTGGATCACAAGGACGCCTTTCTGGACACGGAGGAACTGGAAAAAGCAAGGGGCATCACGATCTTTTCCAAACAGGCCGTGCTGAAGCTGAACGAGACGGAGGTCACACTCCTTGACACGCCGGGCCATGTGGATTTCTCGGCGGAGATGGAGCGCACTTTACAGGTCATGGACTATGCGGTTCTTCTGATCAGCGGTGCGGACGGCGTGCAGGGGCATGTGGAAACCCTGTGGCGGCTGCTCGCGCGGTATGAGATCCCGGTCTTTCTCTTTATCAACAAGATGGATCAGCCGGGCACGGATGCGGAAAAACTGCTGGAAGAACTGCAGAGCCGTCTCTCAGAGCACTGCCTGAATTTCTCGCAGGATCTCCAGAACGCAGAATTGCTGGAAGAACTCGCCATGTGTGATGAGGACGTGCTGGAGCAGTATCTGGAAACGGGAAGCGTGGAAGAAGACCAGATCCGCAGGATGATCGCAGAGCGGAAGGTTTTTCCGTGCTGCTTTGGCTCTGCACTCAAGATGGAGGGCGTGACGGAATTTCTGAAAATTCTGGACCGGTTTACAAAAACGCCGGAGTACGGCGGGGATTTTGGCGCGCGCATTTTTAAGATTTCAAGGGACACGGCAGGAAACCGTCTGACGCATCTGAAAATCACGGGCGGCGTGCTGAAGGTGAAGCAGATGCTCGGCGAAGAAAAGGCAGACCAGATCCGCATTTATTCCGGTGCGGGCTATACGATGGTACAGGAAGCACCGGCGGGGACGATCTGTGCTGTAACGGGACTGAACAGCACCTTCTCCGGTCAGGGCATCGGCAACGAAACCGAGGCGGAAAAACCGGTGCTGGAGCCGGTGCTGACGTACCGCATCGAGCTTCCGCCGGACTGCGATGTCCATCAGATGCTTGGAAAACTGCGCCAGTTAGAAGAAGAAATCCCGGAGCTCCACATTGTCTGGAATGAGCGCCTCGCGGAAATCCATGCGCAGGTCATGGGTGAGGTGCAGATCGAGATCTTAAAGAGTCTGATCCACGAGCGTTTCGGCGAATGGGTGGAATTCGGAGCCGGAAATATTGTATACAAAGAGACGATCCGCAGTGCCGTGGAGGGTGTCGGCCATTTCGAGCCGCTGCGCCATTATGCGGAAGTTCATTTGCTGCTGGAGCCGGCAGAACCGGGCAGCGGACTGCAGATTGGAACCGTCTGCAGCGAGGACACCCTGGACCGCAACTGGCAGCGTCTGATCCTCACACATCTGCTGGAGCGGAAGCATCCCGGCGTGCTGACCGGGTCGGAGATTACCGATATGAAAATCACGCTGGTCAAGGGCCGTGCGCACATTAAGCACACCGAGGGCGGCGACTTCCGCCAGGCGACGTACCGTGCGGTGCGGCAGGGACTGAAAAAAGCAGAATCCGTTCTGCTGGAGCCGGTCTATGCGTTCCGTCTGGAAATTCCGTCGGAATCGACGGGACGGGCGCTGAACGATATCCAGCGGATGTACGGCAGCTTTGAACCGCCGGAAATGGAAGGCGATATGACAGTGATCACCGGAACCGTACCGGTTGTGACGATGCGGGATTATCAGAAAGAAGTGACTGCTTACAGCCGGGGACGCGGAAGAGTGTTCTGTACCTTAAAAGGATATGAGCCGTGTCACAACGCGGAGGAAGTGATTGCCTCCATCGGCTACGATTCCGAGGCGGATGTGGAAAATCCGACGGGTTCTGTGTTCTGTGCCCACGGGGCAGGCTTTGTCGTTCCATGGAATGAAGTGGAAGACCATATGCATCTGGAATACACGCTGGAAAATCCGGAAGAAGAAAGCGATTCAGCCGAATCTGCGGCAGACCGGAGCGGCGGAGCATCCTCTGTGCAGAAAGCAAAAAAAGCATCCGACCGCGTGCCGATGGCAGCTTCCCTGCAGGAGGCAAAGGAGCTGGAAGAAATCTTTACGAGGACATACGGCAAAGTGGAGCGGAAGCGCGCCGGTTTCGAGCGGCGGACACGTCCGGTCACCTCGTCATCCGGCATCGGGGATCCCAAATATGCAAAATCAAACCGCCCGAAGGAGCCGCAGGAGGAATATCTGCTGGTGGACGGCTATAACATTATTTTTGCATGGGATGATTTAAATGAGCTGGCGAGGTATAATATTGAGAGCGCCAGAGGAAAGCTGATGGACATCCTGTCAAATTATCAGGGATATAAAAAAATGACGCTGATTCTTGTCTTTGATGCCTACAAAGTAAAAGGCAACCAGGGTGAGGTCGGCATGTACCATAATATTCATGTCGTTTATACGAAAGAGGCGGAGACGGCTGACCAGTACATCGAGAAAACGGTTCACAGGATCGGCCACAACGGCAACGTAACGGTGGCTTCCTCGGACGGTCTCGAGCAGATCATCATTATGGGAGCGGGCGCGCATCGTCTCTCCGCACGGGATCTGCGCACCGAGATTGAACATACAAACGGCCAGATCCGGGAAAACTATCTGGAGAAAGAACAGAAAACGAAGTCGTACCTGCTGGAGAACGCCTCTGGAGAACTGGGAGACTTTTTAAAAGAGCTGGAAGAAGAGCGAAAAAAAGAGAGTAAAAAGAGCAAAGGAAAGGCTTAAGATGAATTACGCAATCATATTATCGGGGGGAATCGGAACGAGAATGCAGATGGGGGATTTTCCGAAGCAGTATTTGGAAGTGGAAAAGAAACCGATTCTGCTGTATACGCTGGAGCAGTTTCAGAAAAGCAGTGCCGTTGAGAAAATCGTCATCGTGGCGGCAGATGCCTGGAGAGAGAAGATCCGCGGATGGATGGAAGAAGACGGGATTACGAAATTTCTCGCCTTTGCGGATGCCGGGGATACGCGGCAGGAATCCATTCATAATGGCCTTACCGTCTGCATGGAGGATTCCGTATCGGAGAACGACGGTGTGATCATCCACGACGGCGTGCGGCCTCTGGTGAGCGAACAGCTGATTGGCGACTGCCTTGCGGCGCTTGCCGATCATGAGGGCTGTATGCCGGTGCTGCCGATGAAGGACACGATCTATCAGAGCAGCGACGGAACGAAAATTGACCATCTGCTGGAGCGCAGCACGCTGTTTGCCGGTCAGGCGCCGGAAGCCTTCCGGCTGCATCCGTACGCGAAGATCAACCGGGAAGCATCGAAAGAGGAGCTGTCCCTCACAAGGGGAACGAGTGAAATTGCCTACCGCCATGGAATGGATGTGGCGATGATCCCAGGGGATGAGCGGAACTTTAAGATTACAACAAGGAGCGACCTGGAGCGTTTCTGTACGATTGTGGAAGGAGAAACGAAATGAGAGCATACGAGCTGCATGGAGTCAATGATTTAAGAAGGGAAGACATAGAAAAACCGGAAATCCCATCCGGCTGGGTTCTGGTGCAGGTAAAGGCATCAGGAATCTGCAGCTCCGATATTCCGCGGATTTTCACAAACGGAACATACCATTTTCCAACGATTCCAGGTCACGAGTTTTCAGGCGTGGTTGCCGCATACGGCGAGGGTGTGCCGGAAGAGCGAGTTGGAAAACGGGTCGGCATTTTCCCGCTGATCCCATGCCGCACCTGCCCGCAGTGCCGGCAGAAAAAATATGAGATGTGCGAACACTACGATTACCTCGGCTCGCGCCGGGACGGCGGCTTTGCGGAATACGTGGCCGTGCCGGACTGGAACCTGATGGAGCTGCCGGAAAACGTCAGCTTCCGCGAGGCAGCAATGCTGGAGCCGCTCTCTGTGGCGCTTCATGCGGTGAAACGAAGCGGTGCGAAGCCGGGCGATACCGCAGCAGTGATCGGAACGGGCATGATCGGTTTTGCAGCGGCAGCGTGGGCGAAAGCGCTCGGCGCCGAAACCGTTTTTGTGATTGGACGGGGCGAAGCAAAACGTGCGATCGCAGAACAGATCCCGGGCATCTCATATGTGACGGAAGAGGAGAGTAAAGCGATTCAGGCGGATGTTGTAGTAGAAGCGGTCGGAACGCCGCAGGCCGTTTCCAGTGCAGTTCTTCTTGCAAGACCGGGCGGAAGCATCGTGCTGATGGGAAATCCATCGGGCGATCTTGCGATGGAAAAGAACGTGTACTGGCGCATCCTGCGCAAACAGCTGAACCTGATGGGAACGTGGAATTCTTCTTATGAAAAAGATGAAGCCTGCGACTGGACGGAGGCACTCGATGCGCTTTCGAAGAAGAAAATCCCGGCACAGGCGCTGATCACGCACTGTTTCCCGTCCGAAAAGCTGATGGACGGACTGGAACTGATGAAAAATCATAAAGAGCCATACTGCAAAGTAATGGTTTCATGGGAGTAGAAATATGAGAAAAAGTCAGATATCGGCATCCATGATGTGCTCAAACCTTGTGGATCTGCAGGCGACGATCGATGTATTTGAAAAAGAAAAAGTCGAATATCTCCATATCGATGTGATGGACGGCGAGTTCGTTCCGAACTTCGGCCTTGGCGTCGACTACATCCGCGGACTGCGGGAACTGACGAGTATTCCGCTCGATCTTCATCTGATGATTAAAGACCCGGAGTACAAGCTGCCGTGGATCGGCATTTACAAAGAGGACATCGTGACGATTCATTATGAGAGCACTTTCCAGGTGCAGCGCGCGCTCGATTACCTCGTGCCGTACGGCTGCAAGCGGTTCCTCGCGATCAACCCGGCGACACCGATCGGGCAGATCGAGGAAGTGCTTGATTATATCGACGGCGTCAATCTTCTGATGGTGAATCCGGGCTTTGCCGGACAGAAAATTGTGCCGAGTACGCTGCGCAAGGCGGAAAAGCTGCAGAAATTTCTGCAGGAGATGCACCGGGAGGACATCATTTTAGAAGTGGACGGAAACATTACGAAGGAGCACGGCGCGACGCTGCGTTCCTTTGGAGCCAGCATTTTTGTGGCGGGAACTTCGAGCATTTTCTGCACCGATGTATCGCACTTCGGAGAAAAAATCCGGGAATTCCGGAAAGCAGTGGAATAAGAAAAAGAACTGCCTTCCCGGGATGCACGGTTTGAAAAACAGACGAATACTGTAAAGTGAGAAATGACGGAGCGTGTCATATGGTAGAATTGCTTCTGCTTGCTGCGGCGCTCTCAGCCGATAACTTTGCAGTAAGCATCGGATATGGAAGCAGTAATACGAGAATTTCACCCGGCATGACGGCGCTGCTGAATCTGTTTTGCAGTGCTGCCCTGGTTGCTTCCGCGCAGTTTGGAAAAAGATTTCTGCAGTCCGCAGGACCGGAATGGGGAACCAGAGTGGGTGCGGGCTGCTTTTTTCTTATGGGAACGCTGAAAATTTTTGAAGAACTGAGAAAACGCAGAAGAAAAAAGCAGGGAAAACCAGAAGCAAGACTGGAACATCTGGAAAAACAGCTCCACCCACTGGAATTTGGCCTGCTGGCGGTTTCGATGTCGGTGGATGGAATTGTCTCCGGCGTCTTTGCCGCGGATCTTCCGGTGACAGGAGGACAGATCTTTTTTGCCTCCTTCGCGGTCGGAATGGCGGCGATGTATGCCGGAACTGCCATCGGAAAAAAGACGGGGCAGAAAAACGGCGGAAACGGAGCACTGTTCGGAGGAATTCTGTTCTATTTACTGGCGTTTTTAAAGCTCACATAGAATTACATGTAAGAAAGAAAAACCAGCAGATCCCGGCGTAAAATTGACAAGCCCGTGCAGATATGCTATAAAAGTAGGAGGTTTGCTGCTGGAAAATTTAAAAAACAGATGCAGCAGACAAAGTAAGAGAGGAAAATACATGATTTCAGTAGTAATCCCTTCGTACAACGGTGCAGAAACACTGTTTCAGGCAATCGACTCAGTCCTTTGCCAGACAACAAAAACCCCGCTGGAAATCCTGGTGATCGACGACCATTCCACGGACGATACGATGGAAAAGATGGGGCGTTACGGAGAAAATGACCGGGTACGGTATATCCGGAATGAGACAAACAAAGGAGCATCCGCATCCAGAAACCGCGGTGTACAGCTCGCAAAGGGCGATTACATTGCCTTTCTGGACGCGGATGATTACTGGGATCCCGAAAAACTGGAAAAGCAGGAAAAAGCCCTTGCAAAGACCGGTGATGTGCTCTGCTGTACGGGTCGGGAGCTGATTTACGATCAGGAACCGGAAAAGCAGAAGATTTTTTCTGTCCCGGAGCGGATCACCTACAAAATGCTGCTGCGCGGCAACGTGATCGGCTGCTCGTCGGTACTGGCCAAAAGAAGCGTTCTGCTGGAATTCCCGATGGAAAAGGACGAGTGCCACGAGGATTATCTGGACTGGCTGCGGATCCTGAAAAAATACGGGAAAGCCTGCGGTGTGGATGAGCCTTTGCTGAAATACCGGCTGTCCAGCACAGGAAAATCGGGGAATAAACTGCATTCTGCAGGAATGACTTACCGTGTTTACCGCGAGCTGGGAATGGGAACGTTCCGCTCCCTGTACTGTTTTGCGTGCTATGCGGTAAACGGTGTGCGGAAGTATTACGGTAAGGGCAAAAAGAGAGGAAGAGGTTGATGAACTATAAAAACAGGGAACAGTACAAACATCTGATGCGTGTCCTGGCGGTCGCGGCGATTGTGCTTCTGGAATGCGCTGTTTTTTCTGTGTTCTGGGACAGATACTATGCGAGCCACCTGTGGCTGGAGCCGTTCTGGGATAAGGGAAATCAGATTATCGTCGTGATCTACGGCATTTTTCTTCTGGTTTTCATGTACATTTACGGCGGCATGAAGATCGGCTACATGAAGGGAAGCAGCATCATCTATTCCCAGATGATGACGGCATTCTGTGCCAATGCGCTGATGTATCTGCAGATTATCCTGCTGTGGCGCCACCTGCCGTACATTCTGCCGATGGTCGGCATGACACTCGTGGACTTTGCGCTGGCAGGCATTGTATCCTGGCTTTTTGAGAAGACGTTTGCGCGTCTCTTTCCGCCAAGAGAGGTGCTTCTGATTTACGGTGAATACCCGATGGAAAGCCTGGAGCTGAAGATGAACCAGCGGCCGGACAAGTATATTGTAGCACATAAGGTGAGCACGGAAGTGGGAGAGAAAGAGCTCTGCCGCCAGATTGACACATACGGTCAGGAGGGTGTGATCCTTGGCGATCTTCATTCGGAGCTGCGCAACCGTCTGCTGAAATATTGCTATGCGAAAGAAATCCGTGTCTATCTGACGCCGAAGCTGTCGGATATTATGGTACGGAAAGCGGAAGCGCTCCATATTTTCGATACACCGCTTCTGCTCGCGCGAAACAGTGGTCTTTCGTTTGATCAGAGATTCTGCAAGCGCCTGCTGGATCTGCTCGTATCGACGATTCTTCTTGTGATCACGTCGCCGATTATGCTGATCGCAGCGCTCTGCATCAAGCTGTATGACCATGGCCCGGTGTTCTTTAAACAGAAACGTCTCACGATCGGCGGAAAAGAATTCTATGTCTACAAATTCCGAAGCATGATCGTGGATGCCGAAAAAGACGGCGTAGCCCGCCTGGCAACGAAGAACGACAGCCGCATTACGCCGGTCGGGAAGGTGATCCGCGCGACGAGAATTGATGAGCTGCCGCAGCTTCTGAACATTTTCAAGGGCGATATGAGCGTCGTCGGACCGCGCCCGGAGCGGCCGGAGATTGCAAAGGAATATGAGGAATCGATTCCGGAGTTTGCTTACCGTCTGAAAGTAAAGGCAGGCCTTACCGGCTACGCCCAGATTTACGGAAAGTACAACACGACCGCATACGACAAGTTGAAGCTGGATCTGATGTACATAGAGAGCTATTCGATTTTAGAGGATCTGAAGCTGATTCTTGCAACCTTTAAGATTGTCTTCACAAAGGAGAGCACAGAAGGGCTCGAGGAAGGACAGACGATCAGCCTGAACGCGAAGGAAGAGGAGAAAAAAGATGTTTAATACCGAGGACGAAATTCTGCGCCGGCTGCAGGAAAAAAATCTGGAAATGGCCGTTATGTTTTACCACTGGTGCCAGAGAAATCATCTGACCTGTTATCTCTGCGGCGGCGGCTGTATCGGTGCAATCCGCCACGGCGGCTTTATTCCGTGGGACGATGATCTCGACTTTTTCATGCCGCGGAAAGATTACGAGAAGTTCCTGAAAATCTGGGATACGCAGGAGGAGAGTAAAATCTACAAGCTCGAGTACCCGAAAGAGGGCTTCTGCAATGCGCACACGTTTGCGAACATCCGCGACAGCCGCACCACGCAGGTGAAAAAGGAGCAGGTCGATATGGATCTCTGCCACGGCGTTGCGCTTGATATTCTCCCGATCGAGGGCTATGCACCGGGAAACCTTGCGCGGAAATGGCAGGTGATCGAGGGAAAGATTTTCCAGCTCTTCTGCACGCAGGTTATTCCGACCAAAGAACGCCACGGCGCGTTTATGCATTACCTGGGAACGATTCTGCTGGCGCTGGCTCCGACGCAGAAGATGCGGTACCGGATCTGGAAGCAGGCAGAGAACTATATTACAAAATTTGATATCGACAGCCCACGGGTGGACGGCATCACCGAGATGTGCGCACCGCAGGCGATTCTCCGGAAATATCCGAAAAAGATTTTTGCATCGGCGATTGAGGTTCCGTTCGAGAACGAGCGCCTGCCGATTCCGGTCGGATATGACACATATCTGCGCATGGCGTTCGGCGATTATATGAAACTGCCGCCGAAAGAACAGCAGAAAGGCCACCACGATGCGGCGTTTCTGGATCTCGATCATCCGTATGAGCAGTATAAGGGGATACACTACTGCTGTAAGAAATAAAGAAAGAGGATAAAACAATGCCGGAAATTTCAATCATTACCCCGGTGTATCAGGCAGAAAAATTTTTAAAAAAATGTGTGGATTCCATTCTCTCCCAGTCTTTTACGGACTGGGAGCTGCTTCTTGTAGATGATGGAAGCACCGACAAGAGCAGTGAAATCTGCCGGACATACGCAGAACAGGATGCGCGGATCCGTTATCACCAAAAAGAGAACGGCGGCGTCAGTTCGGCGCGGAATGCGGGCGTTGCGCTTGCAGAGGGGCGTTATATCACGTTTGTGGACAGCGACGATTTCGCAGCGGAGGATCTTCTGGAAACACTGTATCGTCTGGCGGAAAAATATGATGCCGAAATGAGTATCTGCCGCGGATACGATCTCTATGAAGGAAGGCCGGTGCCGGATCTGAAACAGGAGGGAATCGAATCTGTGACCGACAGCGAGGAGGGACTGCGCCAGGTGATGAAGGCGCGCGTGTTCGGCGTGATGCCGTGGGGCAAGCTGTATCGGAGAGAGATTTTCGAGGGCGTTGTCTATCCGGAGAAAACAATCGCCGAGGATGCATACGTCATCGTTCCGTTAATGGAGCACTGCCGGAAGGTGGCCTTTTCCACAGCACAGAAATACTATTATGTGCACCGGCGCGAAAGCCTCACGACAAGCGGTTTTCGCTGGTCAGATCTGGGTTCGGTGGAAGTATGGGATCATAATCAGAATGTCGTGGAAGAACGCCACCCGGCGCTGAAAAAAGAAGCAGGTGTGCGCTGCTGCTGGGCGCGGTTTTTCGTGCTGGACAAGCTGATGCTGTTGGAAACCATGGACGCGGAGAAAAAGGCGCTTGCGAAGAGGCTGGCAAAAGAGCTTAAAAAGCATCCGCTTCTGGTACTGGAAGGCGATCACTTCACGAATGGGCGGAAAATCGCCTATCTGACCCTGTTTCTGGGAACCGGAATTTACCGGCAGTGCGTTCGTGCACTGTTCCGGAAAAGAAATTTATAAAAAATGCGGCAGAAACGAATGAGATTTTCGTTTCTGCCGCATTTTTATATGGATTTTTCTAGCTTTCTTTTTCGGAAAGCAGAACACCGTTTTTATCAAACACATACGTTGTTCCGTCAATTTTTTTCGTCCCGGTGACGCATCCGCCCCAGCTCTGGAAATAATATGTTTTTCCGTCAATTTCTGCCCAGCCGGTCTGCATGGAAGCATCATCGTTGAAGTAATACCAGTTGTTTTTATAATAGAACCACTGCGATTTTCTCGCACCGCCCCAGCTGTAGGTAAAGTACCAGACACCGTCCCGGATCACCCATTGGTTTGCCGGCATGACGCCGTTTTCATCAACAAAATAAAGATTGTTATCATACGTAAAGGCTTCATCCGTTTTCCGTGTACAGTCCTCATTAATATAATAGTATTTATTCTGAAGCAGCAGCCAGCCTTCGTGTGCGGCACCGCCCCAGCTTCTGAGATAATAATAGTTTCCATCCCATTTCAGCCACTGGTTCTGATACATTTTTCCGCTCTTATTTACAAAGTAGAGATTGTTGTCATACAGGAAACTTTCGTTCTGCTTCAGGGAACCGTCCGCATTCATAAAATACCAGGCGCCATCGATCTGATACCAGCCATTGGTTACGCAGGAATATTTCTGTACATAATACCAGGCACCGTCATGGTACAGCCAGGTGCTGCCGGAAATACCGCCCCAGGAAAGAAATTTGACGCGGTAACCGTTTAAGGTAAGTGTCGTATTGCGTGCGGCACCTCCCCATGTGTAAAAATAGTACATCGTTTTGGTCTCCGGATCAGCGTGCCATCCGGACGAATACATAATACCGGTATCCTTGGCGAGATAGTACCAGTTGTTGCTGATAAACTGCCATCCGGTCTGCATCTCACCGCTGCCGGAAAAATAATAGTAATCTCCATCAAGCAGAAGCCAGCCTGTTGCCATAACGCCGTCCGCGCCGAGGTAATACGTTTTGTGGTCGAGGGTGAGCCAGCCGGTATACGGTGTTTCATCATCGTTGTAGTAATACCATTTTCCATCCCGTTTTACCCAGCCGATGACGTGGCGTTCGTTTGTGATCACGCCGTTTTCATCGGAGGTATATTCGATGCCCGTTTCTGTGTCGCGCCAGGAAGTGGAGCATACGAGAAGATGGCTGCTGTCTGCATAATATTTCTGTCCGCCGCGGGTGAAAAATCCGCTGTACGGGATGCCGTCATGATAAGCAACGAGCTTGGAAGAACGGCCGCGGTAAATTTCATAGGTATCATCCACGTTGGAAGTGACCGCGGAACCGGAAAAGTCAGCAATGACTGCCGGAAGATCGCCGGAATATTCTGTCGTGGAAAATACGCGCAGCCCCAGAGAGGTCAGGGTCTCGACGGTATCGTTATCCATAATACGGAAGTCACCGGTCTGGATAAAATATTCCGGGTTGACGGCAGCAAGATAGTCTGCATCGACAGCATTCGGATATCCGTGATGATTGGAAGTCATCAGATCAATGCTGTACAGCCCGTAGTTCGAAACAATCCGGCTGGCATCGCCCTCGATGTCGTCGATATCGCTCGTCAGAAAAGCGCGGTGGTCGTTTGCGGAGGCAATTACACCAAGACAGAACTGGTTGGCGTCCTCTTTTGGACTTGTGAGATAATCTTCCTCGTAGTTGACAATCTGGATCTGGAAATTTCCAAAAGCAAAATCAGGAGATCCTTCTTCTGCGGAGGCGGCACCGGGATTCAGATGCTGGATCAGGGTCACACCTTCAGTCTCTTCTACAGCAGTAAGAAGCTGGTCGTAGACATAAAGATTGTCCCAGAGACGCGCAGTATTATAGATATAACTGTCATCATACGGGAGCAGATAAACCCGGTCGGGGGAATACAGCCGCACGATGGTATCGCCGGTTCCAATATGGTCGCTGTGCGGATGTGTTGCAACATAAAACTGCAGATTATCGGAGGTGACACCGAGGGAGTCCAGGTAGGAGAGTACCTCATCGTCGTAGCCGGTCGACGTTGTGATGCCGCTGCGCAGCGGATAACGCGGATCAGATCCGTCAGGGTAATCCCAGTCCTCGCCGGAGTCTACCATGCCGAAAATTTTCTGGCCATTATCGTCTACACTTTCCAGAACGATGGCATTGGAGCCGCTGCCGAGTGTCAGAATGTGAATTTTTGCTGTAGTATCAGCCGCATGTGTGTTTTCCGGGGTGAGAAAAAGAAAAGCAGCGGCAAGGGATGCCGCGCCGATGGAAAACACGGATCTGCGGGTATGCCGGGAAAAAGGCATATCAATGGCTCCTTTCGTAACATATATCATTAAAACAAAAAGTAAAACAGCCGGGTGGAAAATAAGCGCTCAACATCACAATTATACAAAATTTCAGGGAAAAGTCAATGTTTATTAGAATTTCGATTACTTGACGCAGACAGGGCATCATGTTAGAATGAGTGGGATTGGGAATGTAAGGAAAAGAAAGGAACCAAACATGATTACCTTATTAAAAATGCCGGCACTGTTTCTGGGAATGCTCGCAGTGTTCTGCTGCCTGGGTTCTTTTTTTATCAGAGAAAACAGGTATGAGAGCGGACATCTGGGTGAAACTGTGCTGTTTGGCTTTATTGCATATTACTTCTTATTTGAACTGATTTCTGTGCCGATGATGGTGCTCGGTGCAAAGCTGCATCTGCTCGCATGGGTATGGGCTGCTGTTGTGGCTGTCCTTGTAATTGCTTCCATCTGTCTTCATCTGGGAATGTGGAGAGAGTGGGGAAAAAGAAGCGGCGGTTTCTGGAGAGGAAAGACGGCGGCTTTTTATGTGATGCTGGTGCTGATTGGAATCCAGCTGTATTTTGTTGCTGCACTGCAGGAAAACGGCAGTGCGGATGCAGCGTATTATGTGGGAAGTGTGACAACGAACCTTGCGACAGATTCCATCAGCAGCTTTGACCCATATACAGGAAAAGCACTGGATTTTTTTAACATCCGTTATGTGTTCAGCATGTATCCGGCAGCAAATGCAGTACTGTGCCGTTTAACGGGCCTTCATCCGCTCGTAGTGACGAAGGTGATTCTCTGTATGATGACGGTAGTTTTAAGTTATCTCGTCTATGCACAGATCGGAAAGGCGCTGTTAAAAGAAAAACAGATGGTATGGGTGCTCCTGTGCTTTATTAGTGTTGTGAATCTGAATTTTCATACGATCTTTTCGAATGCGTCGTTCCTGCTGACGAGGGGATACGAGGGAAAGGCCGTATTGTGCAATATCATCCTCCCGTTTCTGTTTTATCTTGGTCTGCGCATGTATCAGGAGAAAAACGGAAAGAGAGTCTGGCTGCTGTTTTTCATGACAGGCGTCGCTGCGATTGACCTTACGATGTCATCCATGATGACTGTACCGGTGGCCATGAGTGCTGTGATTCTGCCGAATCTTGTGCGGAAAAAACGCTGGGGACAGAGCAGGCTCTATCTGCTTGCTGTGCTGCCGTGTGTGCTGGTGCTTGGGGTCTATCTCCTTGGTGTGCGCGGTATCCTGCAGATTCCGGTTGTGCGGTAGAAAGGAGAAAATGTGGGCGGAATAAATCTGAATGAGAGCGGCCTCGATTTTGTGAGACAGGTCTTTGTGACGTTTGGAGGAAACACAACCGTACTGACGCTGTTTCTGCTGTCGGTGCTGTATCTCGCTTTAAAAGGAAAAAAGGAAGAGCGGTATGTGTTCGTAACAACCGCTGTTTTTCTGGCCTTTACGGTATACAATCCATTTGCGGTGAAATATATCCTGGGAAAACTTGGAATGGTCAATGTCTATTACCGGTTTTTCTGGATTCTGCCGATGGTACTGACCATCGGATATGCCTGCACGAAAGTTGTGGGCGGGCAGAAAAAAGGCTGGAGACGGTATCTGACCGCGGCTGCGCTGGCAGCGGTCATCTGTTTTGGCGGAAATTCCGTACTGGCTGGCGGACTGCCGAAGCTGCCGGATAACCAGTACAAGATGCCAGATGATCTTCTGGCCGTCTGTACGGTGCTGCACGAAGAAGCGGGAGAGGGAACCGTAAGAGTTGTCTTTGAACCGGATTTCAACCTGATCGTGCGGCAGTATGATGCTTCGTTTGAACTGGTTCTGGACCGCGATATGGTTCTGACCTATCAGGGCTCCAATACGGTATCAACCGATGCACTGACCGAGCAGGAAATTGAAGACGAAACAAAGATCCTTCAGATTATCACACAGATGGATCTGTCGCTGGATCAGAAAGAATTTTACAGAAGTCTTAGGGAAATGAATGCAGAGTATATTGTACTTTCGAGCAGTTCAGCGGCAGTATCCTATGTGGAAACAGCGGGGTGCATCCCGGTAAGAGAAGTAGAAGGGCATATCATTTTCCGCGTGGAAGAAAAGTAAGAAGGAGGACTTGTTTTTGAATAAGGCAAAAAATTATATTCAGCTGCACCTGAATATCCTGCTGTTTTCTCTGACGAGTGTGTTCTCGAAAGCAGCATCGGTTCAGCTGAACCGGGGAGGAATCAAAAATCCTCTATTATATGTATTTTTATTTCTGATGGTTGCAAACTGTGGCATTTACGCTATTGCATGGCAGAAGGTAATCAAAAAATTCTCTTTGTCAACCGCATATGCAAACCGCAGCGTCTATCTGATCTGGTCCCAGATCTGGGCCGTGCTCATTTTTCATGAAAATCTGACGGTAAAAAATATCATCGGCCTTCTGATTGTGCTGGTGGGAGTTATGGTGGTGCAGCGATATGAATAAATATATGATTTTAATGCTGATCTGTACAATGTTTTCCGCAGTATCACAGATTCTGCTGAAACAAAGCGCCAACGAGGAGCATGCATCTGCACTTCGCGAGTATCTGAACTGGCGCGTGATTGTGGCGTATCTGATTTTTGGCAGTGTACTTCTTTTAAATACGTATGCCTACACACAGGTAGATTTGAAATACGGTCCGGTGTTGGATACCTTTACGTACGTCTTTGTCCTGCTGCTTTCCTTTGGCGTTTTGAAAGAAAAGGTATCAAAAGGAAAGCTGATTGGGAATCTGATTATTATCCTGGGAGTACTGGTGTATACATTGCCGTAAAACGTTCCGATGATGGAAAGAAAGCGATATCAGCTAAGCAGTCCTTGTCCTTTGAAATAGGGGGTCTGCGTACAACAAACGAACGGCTTTTGATTATGAATAAGAAAAAAATAGATTATCGTTTTAAGATATTATATGCTGTGGCGATTCTGATGGTTGTTGCGGGACATTGTGATGGTGGTGGAATTTCTTTGGACTTTGCGCAATGGTTTCCGTATGAGGGAATCCATCTGGCGCTGTTTACTTTTTGTTCAGGATATTTTTTTAAAGATGCAGCACTGAAACGACCGGGGAGATATGTCTGTAAAAAGCTTCGTACCCTGATACTTCCAATGTATGGGTATACGATTGCGTATGGGCTGCTTGTCAGGTTATTACATCGGTGGGGCTTTCAAATCGGTGGAAAATTTAATTTGCACAATATTCTGATTTCACCTTTAAACGATGGGCATCAGTTTGTCCTTAATATGGCCGGCTGGTATATTGTGCCCTTGTTTATGGTAGAAATATTAAATTGTATGATTCGGGCATTTTTTAAGCGAAAAGGATGGCAGATACCGGAATGGATATTTTTTGCAGGGGCAGTACTTATTGGAATGGGCGGCAATTTTTTGGCGATTATGGAATATCGCACCAGCTGGTGGCTGACAGTGGTCAGAATTCTGTATTTTGCTCCGTTTTATGCAATGGGTATTTTTTATAAAAAGATACTGGAGAAATATGTGGACAGGATTCCATCTGTAGTGTATTTTGCGATTGTGTTTGCTGCAAAACTTATGATTTTTCTTCATTATAAAACTAGGTTGGCTTATACGCCAGCGTGGTGCAATGACTTTAATCAAGGACCGGTCATGCCAATTATTATTGGTTTTTTGGGAATTGCACTTTGGATGCGGATTGCAACGATAATGGAACCAGTATTTGGAAGAAAAAAGTGGATTAATCTTCTTGCAGACAACACATTTTCGATTATGGAAAATCAGTTTTTGGGTTTTTTACTTGTAAAAGTTGCTTTCGGAACAATTGCGAATGGCACAAAGCTGTTTTTGAAGTTTGACTGGTCAAGATGTAAAAGTGATATTTGGTGGTATTATATGCCGAAGGACGTAGAACAGACAAAAATTCTGTATTTATTAGCAGCGATTTTTGTTGCCTTACTGATCCAGTGGATCCTTACACAGGTGAAAAAAATGGGAAAAAACATATTTTTGTACGTAAGACAATAGTTAAGCGTATACTGCTTTAAATATTTTGCAAAATAAAAATCCCGCAGAAAAAGAAATGAAAACTTTTTCTGCGGGATTTTATTTTATATTGCATAGATCTGAATCGTTATCAAATTTTTATTGATAATCGATAGGAGACAGGTCGTGAGGATCATCTTCCGCAGAAGAGCCTAGATGTCTGATGGTTTTGGAATTATCCTCATTTTCAGAGAAATCGTCCTCATCTATTCCAGAAGAAGAACTTTCGACTGTGGAATCCAAATCGTTTTCTGTAAAAGAAGAAGCGGAGGAAATGTCACTTACCGAAGTGGAGTCGGGTGTTTCCTCTTCCAATTCAGGATTTGTATCGCAAGGACCCTCGATGAGATGGTAATCCGACTCGGAAAAATGATACCATTTCCCATCCTCAAGCTTTTGCCAGCCGGAAACCGCGTGGCCGTCCTTATCAATAAAATAAGACTGCTTACCGTCAGCCCAGAGCTGATGTGGATTGTAAGTTACCCATTCGTTATTGGCAAATCGATCTTCTTCCTTAATATAAAATTTCTGATATTCGCCATCGCCGACCCAGACGGGGGTAAGATCAGCATCAAGTTCATCGAAGAATCGGGAGCCCATAGAGAGCTGGCGATTCAGTTCATCGAAGCCAAGTTCTTCGGCAAGTGTAGGCTTGTCTGAAAAAAGATTCGTACCAAGTCCAAGACGGTCACCGTCAATGACAGCTCCAAGGCTTGCGAGAGTAGTTGGGAACATATCCATCGTGGTGAAAATCCGATTTTTTTCATGAACCGGAAGAATGGGTGAATTTAAAATAGCGTTATAAGTAGAACGTTGATAATCTTCATCGATGTTTTCACAAAAATCAGAGTCCATGGTCAGATGATCACCGGAAAGAATTATAGTCGTGTTTTCATAAAAAGGCTGTTCCTTGATCCAGTCTATAAACTCACTGACACGGGAACTGGAGCAGTCAATCACCATACCGTAGTGGTCATCTCCGTACTGCTTTTCATCACACTCGTCACATTTGTAGCCGTCCTCGAAGTGGGTGGCAACAGTCAGCATACTGAAGTTGAACGGTTCGTCATTCTTGGAAATCTCCGTCAGTTTATCTTTTGCATACTCAAACAGTTTGGCATCTTCATAGCCCCACCACTGGTAGTAGCCTTCCGGGATCAGTCCCTCGCTGATCGCCCAGTAGTAATCGTCAATTTCATAATCACCGTGCGAAGTGAAGTAATTCTTCCGTCCGCCGAATGCGGCATCGGAACCCATCATAAAGTACTGTTTGTAGCCGGCTTCATTGAGAACGTCGCCAAGTGTTGAAAGTTGCGGAAAAAAGCTGTCCTGATAAGCCATCTCATTGCCTTGAATCGAAAGCTTCAGCGGAAGACCGGAAGTCTGTGCAAAGAGACCGCCCATGGTCCAGGTGGTTCCGGTTGTCGGATAAGCGCCGCCCAGCTTGTCGGAGTTGGAAAAATTGATATTGTCCAGGGCAAGATTAGTCAGGGCGGGAATAAAATTGTGGTCGTAAGCACCGCCGTCTTTTTTATCAGAATAGGTGCTTTCCATTGATTCCAGATAAATATAGATCAGATTCCGTTTCTTTTCCGGGAATGTAATCGTTGTCTGGGACGGATTGACGTAATTATCTTCGATCAAAGTGCTGTAGCTGTTCTGAATGTGCAGGTAAGTATCGATATCCAGCGTCGTCCAGACATTATAAAGAGAATAGGAAGAAAGAGCGATTCCCAGGGCAATGCAGATGCAACCGAGAATGATTTCCACTTTCTTCCGATGGCGCAGGATAATAAAAAGCGCGATCAGAATAGCAAGAACGGCAAAAGAGATCATGCCGCAGGACCAGACGTAACTCCAGAGCACATCCTTGCTGGTACCCTCAAGGGGTGCCTTTAAGTGATAAACAAGTTCTTCCATATCAAGATGCGCCCAGGTCGCGAGCATCCAGCGGGAAGACGTAAAAAGAAGGATCCCAAGGAATCCTAACAGAACGGAAAGAATGGAAAAAAGTATCTTTCCAACATGCTGTACTTTTTTGCGAGACACAGTAAATAACCTCCAGTTTTCTTTAGTGTTTTATAATAGGTAACAAACAGGTAGCGTTAGGTATAAAATATAACTGGGAACTTACGATATTATAACAGAAACTTTACGAAAAAAATAGTATTTTCTTAAAAAATACGAGTGGAAAATGAAAATCCGGGAATTTACATAAAAAGCGGCGGGGCGGGCGTGAAAATGGGTTCTTGAGTTTCTCAGAAAAGAATGGTATAATAGCAAAGATTGTAGACACAAAAGAGGTCAAAAAAAGATCTGTTCACATTTTTGTGGAGAAGAGAAAGGAAAGAAAAATGGGAAAAATTAAAGTAGAATCTTGTGAAATTGAAGGATTAAAAGTAATTACCCCGACCGTATTCGGCGATGAGCGCGGATATTTTATGGAGACATACAATTACAATGATTTTAAAGAAGCCGGCATTGATGTCCAGTTCGTACAGGATAACCAGTCTGCATCCAAAAAAGGTGTCCTGCGCGGACTTCACTTCCAGATCAATTACCCGCAGGACAAACTGGTACGCGTGGTAAACGGTGAAGTATTCGATGTTGCAGTTGACCTTCGCGAGGGATCCAAAACCTACGGAAAATGGTTCGGCGTGCTGCTTTCAGCAGAAAACAAGAAACAGTTCTTTATTCCGAAGAATTTTGCACACGGATTTATCGTACTCTCTGACTACGCAGAATTTGCTTATAAATGTACGGATTTCTATCATCCAAACGATGAAGGCGGTCTGTATTTTGACGATCCGGAGATCGGCGTGGAGTGGCCGATGCCGGAAGGAATGACAAAAGAAGATCTGATTATTTCGGAAAAAGATCATAAATGGGGCGGAATTAAGGATTTAAAGAAATAAGGAGTAAAAAACATTTATGAACGTATTCAAAGAACTTTATCAGAACCGGAAACTGATCTGGAAACTGTCGAAAAATGATTTCCGCAACAAATTTGCCGGAGCGTATTTTGGCATCGTATGGGCATTCATTCAGCCGATGGTGACGGTTGCTGTTTACTTTGTCGTGTTTCAGCTCGGACTGCGTGTACAGCCAGCTGCCACTGGATATCCGTATATCTGCTGGCTGGTTTCCGGTATTATTCCGTGGTTCTTCTTTTCTGATGCACTGCCAAGTGCGTCAAATTGTCTGCTGGAATACAGTTACCTGGTAAAGAAGGTTGTATTTAAGATCAGTGTGCTTCCAATTGTGAAGGTGATTTCTTCCCTGTTTGTACATCTGTTCTTTATTGTGTTTGCTATTTTGATTTTTGCACTGATGGGAAAACTTCCGCCGGTTCAGATTATCCAGATCGGGTACTATACCTTTGCGGTGATCTGTCTCGTCGTTGTACTTTCCTATCTGACCTGTTCCATCACACCGTTTTTCCGCGATTTCGGCCAGATTATCAATGTAATTCTGAATGTCGGCATGTGGGCAACCCCGATTCTGTGGGATACCACAACAATTCCGAATATTCCGAACTGGCTGAACAGCCTTCTGAAGCTGAATCCTCTGTACTATATTGTCCAGGGATATCGTGACAGCTTTATGAATGGACTCTGGTTCTTCGAGCATCCATGGCACACCCTTTACTTCTGGGCTTTTGTGCTTATGGCAGGACTAATCAGTTCCAAAGTGTTCAAGCGCCTCCGGGTTCATTTCTCAGATGTATTATAGGAGGATGGAATGAGCACAGAAAATACAGAAACAGTAATTTCAATTAACCATGTCAGCAAGGTCTACAAGCTGTTTGAAAAGCCGATGGACCGTCTGAAAGAATCGCTTTCACTGACACATAAAAACTATCACACCGATCATTTTGCGCTGGAGGATATCTCACTTGAGGTGCATAAGGGCGAGTGTGTCGGTATCATTGGAACGAACGGTTCCGGAAAATCCACACTGCTGAAAATCGTCACAGGTGTCTTAAACCCGACGAGCGGAAACGTGGAGTTAAAGGGAAGAGTCAGTGCCATTCTGGAACTGGGTGCAGGCTTTAACATGGAGTATACCGGTATTGAGAACATTTTCCTGAACGGAACGATGCTTGGCTATACCGAGGAGGAGATGAAGGCAAAGCTCGACGATATCATTGCGTTTGCAGAGATCGGTGACTTTATCAATCAGCCGGTTAAGACGTATTCCAGCGGTATGTTTGCCCGCCTTGCCTTCGCGGTTGCGATCAATGTGGATCCGGATATTCTGATTGTCGATGAGGCCTTAAGCGTCGGAGACATTTTCTTCCAGTCCAAGTGTTACCGGAAATTTAACGATCTGAAAGAAGCAGGAAAAACGATCCTTTTCGTTTCCCACGATATGGGCAGCGTCATCAAGTACTGTGAGAGATGTCTTCTGATTAACAAAGGAAAACAGGTGATGGTTGGAAAATCGTCGGAGGCAGTCGATGTCTACAAGAAGATTCTTGCCAACCAGTACGATGACGAGACAAAAGAAGAGGAAGAGACCGAAGAGAGTGCAGAACAGACCGAAGAGAGAACCGAAGCAGATGCATCCGGTGCCGTATCGGCAGAAAAGCCGAAAAAAGGCCTCTGGAGAGAACGCCTGATTGCGAATGCGCAGCTGGTAGAGTATGGAGACAAGGCTGCGGAGATCGTGGACTTTGCGATTATCGACCACAAAGGTATGATTACATCTTCTGTGGATAAAAACCAGAGATTCCGCATCAAGATGAAAATCAAGTTCCATGAAACGATGGAGCATCCGATTTTTGCCTTTTCGATCAAAGACCGGAAGGGAACGGAGATTACCGGAACGAATACGGCGCTGGAGGATTACACAAAAGACGTGGTGGAAGCAGGAAAGACCGTCACGGTATGCTTTGACCAGATCATGCCGCTGCAGAGCGGACAGTATCTGATGTCGTTTGGATGTACCAGCTACCATCTGGAAGAGCTGGTGATCCACCACAGACTGTACGATGCTTGCTTCCTGGAAGTCTTCTCCATGAAAGACACCGTAGGATTTTTTGATATGAACTCTACCGTGACCTACGAGTAGGATGCGGAGGATAAACGACGGGGGTTATATGAAAGAAACAATAGGAAATGTTCTTTTGAACCTGGATTATTATGACGGCGAAGATGCTTACAGCGACGGCAGCATTGAGGACCGGCTGCTGGAGATCGTCAAGACGACGCCGAAAGAGGATTACCAGAAGGTAATCCTCACAGAAAAAAGCTGGCCGATTTTTTATCATCTCTCTCCGGAACGGGAAAATATTCTGGACTGGTATGAGTGGAAAGACGATGCTTCCGTATTTGAAGTCGGAGCCGGCTGCGGAGCCATTTCCGGCGTGCTCTGCAGAAATGCAAAGCGGGTAGTGGCAAACGATCTGTCGAAGCGGCGCAGTACGATCAATGCCTACAAAAATCAGGATGCGTCCAACCTGGAGATTATGGTTGGAAACTTTAATGTTGTTGCAGAAAAAATGGAAGAACGCTTCGATTACGTGACACTGATCGGTGTTCTGGAGTATGCAAAAAGCTATATTGGAAAGGATAATCCGTATCCGGAATATCTGGAAAAGATCAATCGTCTCTTAAAACCGGGCGGAAAAATCCTGATTGCGATTGAGAACCGTCTGGGACTGAAGTATTTTGCCGGCTGCAGGGAAGACCATGTGGGCCGGGAATTTGTCGGAATTGAAGGATATCCGGGGATCGATTTTGTCGAGACATTCAGCAAACCGGAGCTGGAGCAGATGCTGCAGGAAAACGGTTTTTCGAAGTTCAAGTTTTATTATCCCTATCCGGATTACAAATTTCCGGCGGTCATTTATTCGGATGAATATCTGCCGAAGCCGGGTGAATTGAGAAAAAATCAGCGGAATTTTGATGCTGACAGGATCACACTTTTTGACGAAGGCAAAGCATTTGACGGAATCCTGAAGTCCGGTCTGTTTCCGGTTTTTTCCAATTCCTTTCTGATTGAAGTGGAGAAAAAGGAGTAAACGTATGAGGAAAGTTCTGTATACGAAATTTTCGAGAGAACGTCGGAACGAATTTCAGATTATGACCCGGATTACAGAAGAGGATGGGATCCGACGTGTGTGGAAGCTTCCGCTGCAGAAAGAGGGAGAACTCCACATCCGGCATATGTATGAAAACTATAGAAAGCTGGAGCATCTGTACGCCTATGCGGGCGTACAGATCTGCCCATGCGAACTGGATGAAGAAAAATGCGCGCTTGCATTTCCTTTTGTAGAAGGGGAAAGTCTGGAAACGCGCATTTCCCGTCATGGAAAAGAAAAAGATTTTGCATCGCTGAAAAAGGATTATGAACTGCTGTATCAGATCATTGCATCGGCAAAAGGGCAGAAATCCTTTGTGGAAACCGATGCGTTCTGTGAGGTGTTCGGCCATCCGGCATTGAAAGAAGGACTTGCCGCAGCGGAGATTTCCAATATTGACATGATTCCGGGCAACCTTCTTCTGGATGGAGAAAAGGTCTGGGTGGCAGACTACGAGTGGGTATTCCCGTTTGCCGTACCGATTGCATTTATCTATGCGCGGAGCGTCTTTTTACAGGAGGCGGCGAGTGCACTGACGAAGGAAGAGCAGGAAGAACTGTACGCCATTGGCGGTATTTCCATGGAAGAGATTCCGGTATACTACCATATGGAAGAGTGCTTCCAGGAATTCGCGGCCGGAAAGGGTGAGCCAAATGCGCTCGCCACGTTCTATGGAAAACTGCACCGGCACAATTATCCGCTTTCTATCTGGGAAAAAGAAAAAATGATGTACCCGGTTGTGCTCACCGAAACAGCACCGGAGGAGAGAGAACTCTATTATGAGGACTGCTTCGGCTTGGATGAGCAGAAGGTGATGATGCTTGAAAAGGCAGACGCGGACGGAGAGCTTTCCCTTCAGCTGATGCAGGAGGGGGCTGTCATTAAAATCCGTTCTCTCGCGGGCGTATGCAGCGATGGAAAGACGGAACGTATCGCTTTTTCGCACAACGCCGAGCTTGAGATTATCGACGACTATTATTTCCTTGGAACGCCGGTTCTGAAATTCCGGAATGCCGGTTATGAACAGATCCGGATTGATTACCGGATTTACTACAAAGGCGATGGCGTTACGTCCCAGTTTATTCAATATATCCGTCAGAATAAAGATCTGAGGGATGAACTGAACGGGGAGATTTATCGGAAAGGCCAGCTGCAGGCAGAAATCGAAGCAGAAAAAGCGGCACTTGCACACAGGGAAGAAGAACTCCAGGAAACGAGAAAACAGAAGCAGTTTCTGGAGGAAGAGCTGGAGCGGATGCGCCAGCGTAAGGTTGTGCGTATGGCAGATAAAGTGCAGCATGTGATAAAAAGGAGTAAATAACTATGGATGTATCCATTGTCATTCCTACCAAAAATGGTGGGCATCTGTTTGAAAAAGTGCTGGATGCCGTTTTCAAACAGAAGACAGAGTATGAATATGAAGTAATTTGCGTGGATTCCGGGTCAAAGGACGGAACTCTCGATGTGATCCGCAAATATCCATGCCGTTTGTTTCAGATTGAGCCGTCCGAATTTGGACATGGAAAAACGAGAAACTATGGTGCTTCCAAAGGAAACGGAACGTATATCATCTTTATTACGCAGGATGCGCTTCCAGCGACCGATACCTGGCTGCAGAATTTCATTGATGCCATGAAGATGGACCCGGAAATCGTGGGAGGATTCGGGATTCATTATCCGTATCCGGACTGCAATCTGCTTGACAAGCGTGATCTGGACGGCCATTTTAAAGGATTTGGAGAAACTAATACGATTTTCCACCTTGATGATCCGGAACGCTACGAAAGAGAAGAAGGATATCGTCATTATCTGGCGTTTTTCTCCGACAATAACTCCTGTATCCGAAGAGATATTTTTGAAAAATATCCGTATGAGGATGTCAACTTTGCCGAGGATCAGATCTGGGCGAGAAAGATGATTGAACTCGGATTCAAAAAAGTATACTGCCCGTATGCGCCAGTATATCATTCCCACAATTTCAAACTCAGAACGTATTTCAAACGGTATTATGATGAGCAGAAGGGATTATATGAAGTTCATCAGTATATGATTGCACAGAAATGGACGCAGCTTCCGGGCATGCTGTACCGGCAGGTGAGAGGGGACTGTGTGTATATCCGTCAGCAGCCGCTCAGTAAAAAAGAGAAAATCCACTGGGCATTTTATTCCCTGTTTCGCAATTTTGACCGCTTTGTGGGCGGCTATCTCGGCGGAAAATACCATCTGTATTCCAAACGGAAACAACAGTTCCTGGATCGTCACATTTCGCAGCAGTACGATCAGAGACATGCATAGAAGAAAGGAAAAAGAAACGTGAAAAAACCAAATGTAGCATACCGTGCGTTACGGTATCTGAAGAATCATGGATTAAAAGAAACGATTGAGCGCGCAAAACAGGGCAATGAGCCGGCTGTACCGCCGAAGAACAACGTCATCGGATTTTACAGATTTGTCGTAGACAACGATCCGATCCCGTTCAATCAAAAAGAGTATGAGAAACATAAAAACGACAAGAAAAAGATCCTGAATTGGGTTGTACCGGAAATGGGACCTGGTTCCGGCGGTCATACCACCATTTTCCGTTTTATTTCCAACCTGGAGCGCCTCGGTTTCCACAGTAGAGTTTATCTCTACATGTCCCCGAATTTTCAGGATAATGCGTCCATCCGCAAATTCCTAAAAGAGTACTTCCCGCTTCTTGTGCCGGAAGTAGAAGTTTACTGCGATGTATCCCAGATGAAATTTGCACATGCAACCGTAGCAACCTCCTGGACCACCGCTTACTACGTAAGAAAATTCCAGAATACGATTTCGAAGTTTTACTTCGTACAGGATT
The DNA here is from genome assembly GCF_003479155.1 of Blautia sp. AF19-1. NCBI lineage: Bacteria > Bacillati > Bacillota > Clostridia > Lachnospirales > Lachnospiraceae > Blautia > Blautia sp. AF19-1. The sequence continues at coordinate 131,238 of NZ_QUGQ01000001.1, read as the reverse complement.
TCGAGCCGCATTTCTATGCACACGGTTCCGAGTATGAATTTGCTGAGAACACCTATAAGATGGGATTCCGCGGAATCACTGCAGGTGATTGGTTAAGAGACATCATGAGAAATGAGTACGGCATGCAGGCAGACAGCTTCCATTTCTCCTACGATGACAAAGTATATCAGCCGAAAGAAAAACCGGACAACGAAAAGAGAGTCTTTTTCTATGCGCGCCCGGTTACCCCGAGACGTGATTTCGAGCTCGGTATGCTGGCACTCAATGAGCTGTGCCGCAGAATGCCAGAGATCGAGGTTGTTTTCGCGGGATGGGATGTCAGCGGCTATGAGATTCCGTTCAAACACAGAAATTTAGGTATCGTAACACCGCAGGTGCTGGCAGATTCCTATGCGATCTGTGATATGTGCCTTGTTATTTCGAATACCAACCTTTCCCTCGTACCGTTCGAGGTTATGGCCTGCAACTCGGTCGCTGTCTGCTCCAAGGGTGCAAACAGCAGCTGGATGGTAAATGAGGAAAACTCCATTCTGGTTGACTATGATCCGATCCAGATCGCAGACAGAATGGAATATTACTTCAACCACCCGGATGAGCTGGCTACAATCCGCAAAAAGGGAATGGATTTCGTAAAGGGAACCTCCTGGTACAAAGAAGCAGAAAAAGTTTATGCAAGCATGTTAAAGGGAATTGAAGAAGATGAGAAAAAACTGCAGTAAGGATGTGAGCAGAGAACACAGAATAGAAATTCTGTTTGTGTTCGGTGTATTCCTGTTTTACTTTTTATGGTCCTGTACGCAGCGATACAATTTTTCGGCGGATGAATCAATGCGCTATCAGATTGCACAGTTTATCTATGAACACGGAAGTCTTCCGCGCGGAGATGATCCACTGATCCGGAATGAGGACTGGGGAACCTCCTATGCGTTTAATCCCATCCTTTCTTACATGGCATCAGCCGTTCTGATGAAAGGCATGAGTCTTTTTACAACAAATGAATGGATGCTGCTGCTTTCCGCCCGGTTTGTTAATGTACTGCTTGGAGCGTTGATGGCATGGGTTGTGTTGAAGGCAGCAAAATTGTTGTTTCCGAGGCGGTATGCATGGATGTTTACTGCACTGGTTGTCTTTCTGCCGGGAAATGTGATTCTGTATTCTTACGTCAACTGCGATGCGCTCGCCATGTGTTCAACGGCTATTATTTTTTATTCCTGGGTCAAGGCGTATAAGGAAGGATGGAACTGGACAACTTGTGCAGTGTCTGCCATTGGAATGGGCCTTTGTTTCCTGTCGTATTACAATGCGTATGGATTTATCCTGACGACATTTTTCTTCTTTGTGGGAACGATGCTGACCGATCAGGAAAAGGCACCAAAAGAGCGTTGGAAAGAGATGATCCAGAAAGGTCTTTTTATTCTTGTGATCGTCTGTGTCATTGCTTTGTGGTGGTTTATTCGAAATGCAATTCTCTATCACGGGGATTTTCTGGGAAGAGAGACATCGAGTGCGTGTGCGGAACTGTATGCGAGAGCTAAGTACAAGCCATCGAACAGCAAAACATTCCAGAAAAAAGGCGACTCCATGCTATGTATGATCTTCTACAGACCAGTTTATCTGGAGCATGACTGGCTTGTGACAGTGCTGTACAGCTTTGTCGGTGCTTTTGGCTATAATAGGATTTATCTTTCCAAAATGATTATTGTTCCATACCTCTGCTGTCTTGGCGTCGGCCTCATTCTGATGCGGAACTGTTGCCAGAGAGACTTTTTCTTCTGGAATGCCGATGGCACACAGACGGCGATTGCTGGTAAAACAAAGAGAAAATGGAGTAAAACAGGATGGTTTACCTGGGCAAATGTGTTTGCACTGTTGATTCCAAACTATCTGAATGCATATTATTCCTACAGCTCTGATTTTCAGCCGCAGGGACGATACAGCATGCCGATGCTGATTCCGCTGATGTATTTCGTGACGAAGGGTGTGCAGGCGTTCCTGAAACGGGAGAAAAAACTACAGAAGTATGAAAAATTGTTCTGTATTCTGGTCTGTGTGGCGGCAGCGGCATTAGCGGCATTCACTTGGGCGAGAATCATCTATCCGATGTACTTGCAGAACTACTACGGATTGCGGTAAGCGGAACAGAGAAAGAAAGCGGTGAAACGTTTGGAAAAAATTTCAGTGCTGACAGCAAAATTAAAAAAAGCTGTTGCAGAAGAAGGAATCGGCGGTCTGGCTGGGCGTACGAAAGGGTACCTTGCGCGGGCAAAAAAAGAAAAAGAGTTTCAGAGAGAAAAATCCCGGGTCTACCGGGATATTCTCTTTATCAGTGGCTGCAATGAACAGCTGCCGCATCCACACCGGTACCGCGTGGTGCATCAGATGGAGCAGCTGGAGGCAGGCGGATATACGTGTGATACGGTTTATTTTCAGGAGCTGAAGCCCTGGATGGTACGCTGCTACGGCGCGTTCGTGATTTTCCGCTGCCCGATGACGGACACCCTGCGGGAATTTGCCACAATGGCAAAGCAGATGAACAAGCCTCTGTGGTACGATGTGGATGATCTTGTGATCGATACGAAATACACCGATCAGATTCCGTTTCTCGACCGGATGCAGCCGGAAGAACGGCAGGCATACGATCAGAATGTCCGAAACATGGGCGAGCTGCTTTCCCTCTGTGATGCGGCGGTTACGACGACAGCGGCGCTGGCAGAAGAACTGAAGCAGTACGTACCGGAGGTGCTGATCAACCGCAACTGTGCGTCAGATGAGATGCTGCTACTGTCCGAGGCGGTGTTAAAAGAAAAACAGAAAAAGAACGAAGCAGATGGAACGGCGAAAAAAGTACGCCTTGGCTATTTCAGCGGCAGTGCGACGCATCTGGACGACATCGAGATGATCGTTCCGGTGCTGAAACAGCTGCTTGGCAAAAATCCGAACCTGGAACTCCTCATCGTGGGAATTCTGGAACTCCCGGTGGAGCTGAAACTGTTTGCTTCCCAGATCCAGATGGAGGGATTTGTCGATTACCAAAAACTGCCGGAGCGGATTGCGTCGGTGGATATCAACTTGGCTCCGCTTACCGATACGATTTTTAACCGTGCGAAATCGGAAAATAAATGGGTGGAAGCGGCTCTGGTGCAGACCGTGACAGCAGCCAGCAATCTCGGCGCTTTTGCTGAGATGGTACAGGATGGAGAAGACGGCGTACTCTGCCGAGACGAAGCGGAGTGGTTGGAAAAACTGCAGTGGCTGATCGACGACGAACCGGCACGAAAAGCCATTGCCGGACGGGCATATGGCCGGTGCAGCCGCGAGTGTGTCACAATCTTTCATGCCACCGGGATTTGCGAGTGGGTGGAGCGCCACTGGAATCTACGCTGTGCCTTTGTGCTTCCAGCGATGGAGATCAGCGGAGGCATCCGCGTTGCACTTCTTCATGCGGAAATGCTGGTAAAAGCAGGAGCGCAGGTCAGCCTCTTTACTCTGGAAGGGGAGGCGGAGTGGTATCATGAGGGTGATTTCCATTTTCCGGTGCTGTCGGCCGAGCGAGAGAAACTGCAGGGAACGCTGGATCTTGCGGTAGCGACGATGTGGAATACCGCAGAGTTCGTCGAACAGTCCAGTAAGATCCGAAAGAAAAAATATCTGGTGCAGAATTTTGAAGTTGGATTTTATCCGCCGGGAAGCCCGTACCGGATCGCAACTTCGGCGACTTACCGGATGAGGAGCCCGATGGAGTACGTAACCATTTCCAAATGGTGTCAGAACTGGCTGCGGGAGGAATACCATACCGAAGCAGTCTATCTTCCGAACGGCATCGATCCGTCCTTCTATCCGAAACGGGGGCGGGATCTGCAGGGAAAAATTCGGATTCTGATCGAGGGAGACTGCAGCGCGGAGCATAAAAACGTGGACGAGAGCTTCCGTATCGTGGAACGGCTGGATCTGGAAAAATTCGAGATCTGGTACATGTCCTACAATGGAAATCCGAAATCCTGGTACCGCGTGGACCGCTTTTTACACCGGGTTCCGTATGAAAAAACACCGGAAGTCTATGCGGCGTGTGATATTCTGCTGAAAACAAGCCTGCTGGAGAGCTTTTCCTATCCGCCGCTTGAGATGATGGCGTCCGGCGGCTACGTCGTTGCTGTGCCGAACGGTGGCAATCTGGAATACCTAAAAGATGGGGAAAACTGTATTCTCTATCCGCAGGGAAATCTCGCGGAGGCAAAAGCGGCGATTGAGCGTATTCTGACAGATGCGGAACTGAGGAAAAAACTGGATACGGGAGCAGAAGAGACGGTAAAGGAAAGAAACTGGAAAAGAATCGAACCACAGATTTTAGAACAGTATCTTGGAAAATAAATAAGCAACAAAAAGGGCTGTCGCACTAGCAAATATTTCTGGCGGTAGCTCTGCTTTATACCCAAATGGCATCGAAATCGGTTGCGTTTTCGATGCCATTCTTTACTTCTTATAGGAAAGTTCGACTTCCGTCGAACTCTTGAATCAGGATCACCCGTTGGACGGGAGGTCCTGATTGCTTATAAATTAGAAGATCAGTGCCGTTTGTTTCGGTTATTGCGGCGTCTGTTTCTGCGTTTCCGTCTCTTTCTCGCGTTGTTGATCACGACAATGATCAGAATCAGAAAAGCGACACCGTTCAGGCCAAGCAGAATATAGAGCAGTGTGGAGAGAAAAGAAATTTTCTTGGTTTCTTCCGGTGTTGGAATATCTGTGCTGTCGGTTTCTTCTGATGAATCGGAGGAAACCGAAGAACTGTCGGAAACAGTACCTGGAGCGGAAACCTCGGCTGTTCCGATGAAGTGATCATCGAAAAAATACTGGCGGGTGTACGGTTCCTCAACGGAAGCGCCGTCCGGATCGGTGTAGGTTGCAGTTTCAATTTTCGCATTCTTTGGAAGCGTTACCACACCGGAAAGACTTTCCTTTTTTGCGTTCTTCAGGGTATAATGTGTAAAATTATCATAACCGAAATCAAGTACGGTACGGGTATCGTTGATATAATCGAGGTTATCACAGGTTAAAACAACGCAGACCAGCGTCATATTGCCTCGCTTGGCAGCGGTAACGAGTGTGTTGTGTGCCTCATCGGTATAACCGGTCTTTCCGGCGAAAGCACCCTTGTATCCCCACTGACCGTCCTGGAACAGCAATGCGTGGTGGTTCTGAAGATCACGCGGTGTCGAGGTCATATTGGTCGGCTGAATTGTGTAGGTCAGATCGGACTCGATGCGGCAGAAGGTCTCGTTTTTGATGCACTCCTGCATAATGAGTGCCATATCGTGTGCACTGGTGTAGTGGTTCGGATCTGGCAGACCGTTTGCATTGACAAAATGGGTATTCGTGCAACCAAGTGCAGCGGCGCGTTCGTTCATCATGGCGGCGAAACCTTCCTCGCTTCCGGCAATGTCGATGGCAAGCTGTGTGCAGACCTCATTTGCCGAGGCAAGAAGAATCGCGTGAAGAGCATCCTCCACTGTGATCGTTTCGCCAAGCTGAACGTTGATGCGGGCATTTCCCGGAATGGATTCGCTGACAGCATGTTCGCCGAAGGTAACGGTGTCGGTCATCTGCTTGTTTTCAATGATCAGCAGAGCCGTCAGAATCTTGGTGATGCTGGCAGGATAGCGCTGCTCGTCCATGTTTTTATCGTATAAAACAGCCCCAGTATCGGCATCGAGTAAACAGACAGCGCCGGAATTGTTTTCCGGTCCTTCGGGCCAGGTGGTGACTGTTTTTTTATCGGTTGTGGCAAAAATCGTCTGCGGGAGGCAGGACGCGGCAAAAACAAAAGCAAGCAACAGGCATAAAAATGTGCGGGTTGCAGAATTCTTTCTAATCATAACTCACTCCTTCTGATCCAGCGGGTACAGCTGCATAAGACTGTCCGGGCAGCGGATCTCTCTAAAATGTATTAGACACACTTTTATTATTATAACATAAAGCGAGCAGGGAAGAAACACATAAATTCTTAATATTTTCAGTCGGTATTTGCAAATTGCATTAAAATAGGGTATAATGCGGTCAAATTCACGGGAGTTTGCACTAGTCAACATATTTTGGACACGAATTTCAAAAATTTAATCACATAAATCAGAAAGTTAATCTCACCGTACGCCACTCTTGACATCGCGCCAAGAATCGCTGGTCAGGTATTGCTGACAGGAAGAACTCATGAACAGATTTTCTTTAGTCTCCTGTCAGAAGCTTATTATAGCGATTCTTTCTATAGCAAACCTCTTAAATAATGCAGCTCCTTTACAGCGGTGATAAAATATAGTGTAGGAGACGATAGTATGCTACACAATGAAGCTAGAAAACTGGTATTGGAGGCCTGGGATAAAACTCATAATGCCAGGGAAATTGCAAAATATTTTTCAGTAAATGAAAGCACCGTATACCGCCTTATAGAAGAGCGTGCACGCACTGGCAGTTATGAGACCAGAACGCAGCTGAGAGACCGGAAAACAATTCTTACAGAAAAACAGCACCACGATATTCTGGAACTTGTGCAAGAACAACCGGATATCACAATGAAGGAGATTGTCGAAACGCTTCATTTACCTGTAGGCGATGAAGCCGTCAGGCGTTTTCTGATAAAGCAAGGTTATATTTATAAGAAAAAATCTTTGCACGCAAAAGAACAGGAGCGTTCCCGATGTGCAGAGAAAACGCAGTCAATGGATAGAAACTATATCTGGTGCAAATGCAGAACATCAAATATATCTCGATGAAAGCGGTATTAATACAAACCTCACAAGACACTATGCACATGCAGTACATGGAAAACGTGCCATGGATGCTACCTCGATCAACACGCCTGCCGGAACAATTGTTTTGTCATTCATCCGGCTTAACGGCAGTCTGGTATATACTACGTACCAAGGTGGAACAACTGCACAGCGATTTCGTGAATATATGGGAAAACAATTGATACCGAGCCTTGAGAAAGGCGATGTTGTAATCATGGATAACATGCGTTCTCATCATGTCAAAATAGTGACGGAACTTTTAGACAAGGCGGGGATCTCCTATCTATATTTGCCACCATACAGTCCAGATTTGAATCTTATTGAAAAAATGTGGTCAAAAATGAAATCCTTTCTCAGAAAGAGGAAAGTCCGTGTTGCTGCTGAACTACCTGAGGCTGTAAAAGCGGCCTTAGAAACAATAAGCACGAATGATTGCAAAGGGTGGTTCCACGCATCTGGAATTTGCGTTAATTAAGAGAATAGCTATAATCAACAGTCAAAGATGAGATTATAACATAAATCGAACAGGGAAGAAATACATAATTTCTTAATATTTTCAGTCGGGATTTGCAAAATGCAGTAAAATAGAGTATAATGCGAACGAGTTCATACGGAAAAAACAAAAAACCTGAAAAACAAAAACCCCAAGGAGTTAAAAAAAGTGTCAGATATGAAATGGCTCCGTTTTATACGGAAATTGAAACCTTACAACATACAGAAGGGACTGCGTTACCTGAAACATTATGGGCCAAAGGAATTCCTGATCCGTCTTTCGGAGCGGATGGAGCCGGAGGAGGTTCCGTACGGACCGTGGCGGGAGCAGTACTGCGCAAAAGAGGAGGACCTGGCGCGTCAGAAAAATCATAAATTTTCTTATTGTCCGAAGATCAGCGTTGTTGTTCCGGCTTACCGTACGCCGGAAATTTTTCTGCGTCAGATGATCGAATCCCTGGAAAAACAGAGTTATGAAAACTGGGAACTGGTGATCGGAAATGCCAGCCCGGAGGATGAGACGATGGCGCGCATCCTGAAAGAGTATACCGGAAAAGATCCGCGCGTAAAGAACGTTCCGATTCCGGAAAATATCGGCATTGCAGAGAATACAAATGCAGCGCTTGCCGCAGCAGCGGGAAATTTCGTCGGTTTTATGGATCACGACGATCTGCTTGCGCCGGATGCACTCTTTGAAATTGCCATCCGTCTGGAAAAAGATCCGTCCATCGATGCTTTTTATACCGATGAGGACAAGGTACGGACCGATCTGTCCGAGTATTTCCAGCCGCATTTCAAACCGGATTTCAATCTGGATCTGCTGCGGTCAAACAATTATATCTGCCATTTCTTCGTTGTACGGCGGGAGATTGCGGAGAAAACCGGCGGCCTTCGTCCGGAATACAATGGGGCGCAGGATTATGATTATATCTTCCGCTGCACGGAAATGGCGGGAAAAATTGTACACATTCCGAGAGTTTTATATCACTGGAGGGTCCACAGCGCTTCCACCGCAGACAATCCGGCAAGCAAGCTGTACGCGTATGAGGCCGGAAAAAAGGCAATTGAGGGAAACCTTGCGCGCTGCGGCGAAGAGGGAACCATCACACTGCGTTCGGATTATGGCTTCTACGATGTAGATTATAAACTGCGGGGAACGCCTCTGGTTTCGATTCTGATCCCGAACAAGGATCAGGCCGATACGTTACGCACTTGTCTGGAATCCATTAAGAAGAAGTGCATGTATCCATCCTATGAGATTCTGATTATTGAGAACAACAGCACTGAGGAAGCAACGTTTTCCTATTACAAAGAACTCGAAGCACAGGGCATCCGTGTCCTGAAGTATCCAAAACAGGGCTTTAACTATTCTGCGATCAATAATTTCGGCGTCAAAGAGGCAAAGGGAGAGTATCTCCTGTTTCTCAATAACGATATGGAAATCATCACACCCGATTTTATGGAAAAAATGGTGTCCAATCTGCAAAGACCGCAGATCGGGGCGGTCGGCGCGAAGCTGTATTACCCGGACAACACGGTGCAGCATGCGGGTATCATCATCGGTATCGGCGGCATTGCGGGCCACGCCTTTTTAGGACTGGCGCGCGGAAGAAGCGGCTACCTGCATAAGGCATCGCTCCAGATGAATGTGAGTGCGGTGACAGCAGCGTGCATGATGATGAGAAAAGAGGTCTTTGAGGAGGTCGGCGGCTTTGAAGAAGAACTGTCCGTCGCTTTCAATGATGTTGATCTGTGCCTGCGCATTGGAAAAGCAGGTTATAAAATCGTATACAATCCGCACGTGGAGTTGTACCATTATGAATCGAAATCCAGGGGAGCAGAGGATGACGAGAAGAAGGTGCGCCGCTTCCAGTCGGAAATCGAATTTATGCGCAGCCGCTGGATTGGGCTGTTAAAGGCAGGAGATCCCTGCTACAATCCAAATTTAACGCTGGCATCGTGGAACTATGGACTGCGTGCCGACGGCAGGGGAGTAAAACCATGGACAAAGTAGCAGTTGTAATACCAAATTATAATGGATACCGGTATCTGGAGACGTGCTTTGCAGCGCTTGCAAAGCAGACCTTTACGGAATTTACCACATATTTCGTGGACAATGGTTCACAGGATGAGAGCTGTGCGTTTCTGCGGGAACACTACCCGGAGACGAAAATCATCCAGCTCGATGATAACTATGGCTTCAGCCGTGCGGTCAACGAAGGCATCCGCCAGTCGAAGGAGCCGTATGTGATCCTTTTAAACAACGACACCGAAGTGTTCCCGGACTTTGTCGAGCGCCTTTATGAGGGAATCTGTAAAAGAAAGAATGCGTTTGCATGCAGCGCAAAGCTGATTTCCTATCAGGAGCGTGATAAAATCGACGATGCGGGAAATTACTATAATATGCTGGGATGGGCATTCGCAAGAGGAAAAGGAAAACCGGTCAGTGAATTTGAAACGTCCGACCGGATTTTTGCGGCCTGCGCCGGAGCAGCAATCTACCGCCGGGAATTTCTGGAAAAGACCGGACTTTTTGACGAAGAACATTTCGCTTATCTGGAAGATACCGACATCGGCTATCGTGCGCGGCTTTTGGGCTACGAGAACTGGTATGAGCCGTCCGCGAAGGTTTACCACGTCGGAAGCGGAACGAGCGGCTCCCGGTATAACCTCTTTAAAATCCGTTATTCTTCCAGGAACAATATTTATCTGATCTATAAAAATATGCCGGTTTTACAGATTTTACTTAACCTGCCGGCCTTTATCCTCGGTTTTTCGGCAAAACTGGTCTTTTTTGCATCGAAAGGATACGGAAAAGAATATCTGGCAGGAATCAAGAATGGTTTTTTCATCTGCCGGAAGCCGGAAAACAGAGCAAAAAAGATCCGTTTCGAGTGGAAGCGCCTCGGTACGTATTTTGTCATCGAATGGGAGCTTTTTATCAATGTGTTCCGGAGATTTCTGGAGAGGGCATAAGGATTCTTTCAAAAGATTACGAAAAAGTTAAAAAGTTTACGGAAATAAGAAGAATGTTAGAAAAATATGATTGCTCTTTTTTGGAACTTATTGTATAGTTAGGGGTAGGGAATTTTTAAATCCCGAAAAAAACAGATAAGGTGAACGAATTTGATCAACGATAATCAGAAATATTTTGACCGGATGCACGTTCTGATCGATGCCCTGGTGCTCGCACTTTCCTATGTACTGTCCTGGTACTGCTATGTGCGGCTGGGCGTTATGAATAATCATCCGGAGAGGGGAATTCTGCCGCCGGCGACGTATATGATGGCACTGCTCTATATCGTGCCCGGCTATCTGCTGCTTTACTATGCATTCAATCTCTATGCATCCAAGCGTTTTCAGGGAAGACGTCTGGAATTTGCCAATATCTTAAAAGCGAATACGGTTGGATTTCTGGTCTGGCTGGCCAGCCTTTACATGGTGCGCCAGGTTCACTTTTCCCGTGGTATGCTCTGCATCTTCTTTGTGCTGAATGTGACACTGGAAACGATCGTAAGAAATCTGATCCACTATATCTTAAGCAATATGTGGAAACACGGCCGCAACCAGAAGCAGATTCTGATGGTCGGCTACAGCCGTGCGACCGAGGAATACATTGACCGGATCATTGCAAACCCGGAGTGGGGCTATCTCGTCCGCGGAATCCTTGATGACCATGTCAAAGCGGGAACGATGTACCGCGGTATCAAGGTTCTTGGAAGAATCAACAATCTTTCAGTCATTCTGCCGGAAAACAAACTGGATGAAATTGCCATTACCCTTGGCCTGAACGAATACTTCCGCCTGGAGGAGATCGTTGCCATGTGTGAAAAATCCGGCGTACATACCCAGTTTGTGCCGGATTACCACAACATCATTCCGACAAAGCCGTACACAGAAGACCTGCAGGGACTTCCTGTCGTCAATATCCGCTATGTGCCGCTTTCCAACACGTTCAACGCGATGCTGAAACGGATTGTGGATATTTTCGGCGCGCTCGTGGCGATCATTCTGTTCTCACCGGTGATGCTGTTTTCCTGCATCATGATCAAGCTGACCTCACCGGGTCCGCTGATCTACCGTCAGACACGCGTCGGACTGCACAACAAACCGTTTGAAATGTACAAGTTCCGTTCGATGGAAGTTCAGACGGAGGAGAAAGAAAAGAAGGCATGGACCGTGAAGAATGACCCGCGTGTGACGGGATTTGGAAAATTCATGCGCCATACCAGCATTGATGAGCTTCCACAGCTCTTTAACATCTTAAAAGGAGATATGAGCCTGGTCGGACCGAGGCCGGAGCGACCTTTCTTTGTGGAAAAATTCCGGGAGGAGATCCCGCGTTATATGGTAAAACATCAGGTTCGTCCCGGTCTTACGGGATGGGCGCAGGTGAATGGATACCGGGGGGATACTTCTATCCGCAAGCGTATTGACTGTGATCTGTATTATATTGAAAACTGGACGCTGGGACTTGATTTTAAAATTCTGTTCCTGACCTTTTTCAAAGGATTTGTGAATAAAAACGCTTACTAAAAGATAAGGGGAAAAGAGATGTCGAAGAAGAATTACAAAAAGAGCAGAAAATACAAAAAAATGCGCCGCAGAAAAATAATTTTCGGAATTGAAATCACCGTTCTGCTGATTCTTTCCGGAATTCTGTTCGTCTACGCATGGATCAACCGTTCGATGGATAAGATGAATCAGGATACGCTGGACAGCTCCCAGATTCAGATCAACAGTGAAGTAAAGGCAAATACCGATCTCTCACAGATGTCCGGTACACAGGTCATCGCGCTGGTCGGCGTGGATGCCAGAGGTGTGGAAGGCTCCGAGCTGGCAGAAAGCATGAACAGTGACACGATTATTCTCTGTTGTATTGATCATGACAAGCAGGAAATCCGTATGGTGTCGATTATGCGTGACACCTGGATGAATATGGCGAAATATACCGATGAATATTATGAGTTTGACAAAGCCAATTCCGCATACAACCGCGGCGGCCCGGAGAGTATGCTCTCCATGCTGAATACAAACCTTGACTTTGCACTGACCGATTACGTTACCGTAAACTTCAAGGCACTCGCCGATGCGATTGATGTCCTGGGCGGTCTCGACATCGAGATGACAAATGCAGAGTGTGTTCATGCAAACAACTACAACAGAGAGGTATCGGAAGCACAGGGCGTAGAGTATGAAGCTATTCCGTATGATGAGGACCTTGGGGATGATTACAGCGAAGTACGTCATGTCAGCGGTGCGCTTGCTACCTCCTATGCGCGGATCCGTTATGGCGGCGGTGATGATGCAAAACGTACCAGCCGTCAGCGAATTGTTATCAATCTTATGGTACAGAAGCTGAAACAGAATCCGACCAAGATTCCGGAAATTCTGGACAAGGTGATGGGAAATGTCAGCACCAGTCTTACCAAGAATGAAATCCTGGAACTTGGTATGCATGCGGTAACGTATACGATGGGAACCTCCTATGCCTATCCGTTCCAGCTCTGCTATGGTGAAAATGTAGTGAATGCCATTGGTGAGGATGTTGTAATTCCGGTTACGCTGGAGTTCAATGTAAGAGAGCTGCATGAATATCTGTATCCGGGTCTTTCGTATGAACCGTCTGCGGCTGTTACAGAGTACAGCGACTACATTGCAAGAAAGAGCGGTTACGATGAAGATATGATCGGCTATGTGCTGAACCAGGGGCCTGGTGCAGAGGCAGATTCGGTGATCGCAGGCGACTAAATACGAGGGAGAAAACCAGACATGAAATTCTATACCGTTGATGTTATGATACCAACGTATAAACCAGGGCAGGAGTTCGCAGAGCTTCTGCCCCGCCTTTTGGAACAGACTTACCCGATCCGGTCGATCCGGGTTGTAAACACAGGGAAAAAGTTCTGGAACCCGGCGTGGGAGCAGTTATCGGATAAAATTATGGTAGAGCATATCCGGCCAAGCGAATTTGACCACGGCGGAACGAGAAGGGCGATGGCAGAAAGTTCGGATGCGGATCTTTTGCTTTTTATGACCCAGGATGCCATGCCGTACGACAATGCGTGCGTGGAACATCTGGTGGAAAAATTTTCACTGCCGCATGTGAAGGCGGCCTATGCGCGGCAGCTTCCGCGGGATGACTGCCGTACACTGGAACGGTTTACGAGAGGCTTTAACTATCCGGAGGAGAGTGATATCAAGGATGCCGGTGATCTGCCAAAACTTGGTGTTAAGACTTTTTTCTGCTCCAATGTCTGTGCAATGTATGACCGCAGGACATATGAAGAGCTGGGTGGATTTGTAGAAAGCACCTTGTTTAACGAAGATATGATCTATGCCGGGCATCTTGTGCAGGCGGGCTATGCGATTGCCTATGCGGCAGATGCGAAGGTGGTACATTCCCACAATTACGGTTGTCTGGCACAGCTTCACCGCAATTTCGACCTCGGTGTATCCCAGGCACAGCATCCGGAGATCTTTGATGCGTATCCGTCTGAGGGTGAGGGAATCCGTATGGTGAAAAAATCGGCATCCTACGTCTGCAAAATTCATAAGCCGTGGCTGCTCGTCACGTTATTTTTTCAAAGCGGATTCAAATATGTGGGATACTTCCTCGGAAAACGATACAAAAGCCTTCCGGACGGTGTGATCCGCTGGTGTACCTCAAACAAAACGTGGTGGGAATATCACGGAAAGATAAGAAAAAAACGAAATAGAAGATAAGTGAAAGTAAAAAACAAAAATAAAAAGATTTTGTAAGTAAATACGAAATGCTCCATAAGGTTGACAGAGAACGGAGCAGCGTGGTAAAAAAGTAAAGAACAAGAAATTAGAAGGCGGCATAACCTGAAAACAGAACAAGGGTGCCGCCTTTTGCTGTTAGGAGGAAAAAATCTATGTGTGGAATTGTTGGATATATTGGAACCTGCCAGGCTGCCCCGGTGCTGCTGGACGGATTGTCAAAGCTGGAGTACCGCGGATACGATTCGGCCGGAATTGCTGTATACGATGGAAACAAAATTCAGATGCAGAAAGCAATGGGCCGTCTGAAGGTGCTTGAGGAAATGACACAAAATGGAGCGACACTTCCGGGTACCGTAGGAATCGGACATACGAGATGGGCAACGCATGGGGCACCTTCCGATCTGAATGCACATCCGCATTTCAATAAAGACCACTCGATTGTCGTTGTACACAATGGAATTATTGAGAATTATCTGAAATTAAAGAAAAAACTGATGTCCAAAGGATATGAGTTCCTTTCGGAGACAGATACCGAGGTGATTGCCCATATGCTGGATTACTATTATAACGGCGATCCGCTTGCAACGATCACAAAGGTTATGCACCGCATGGAGGGATCGTATGCACTGGGTATCCTGTTCCGCGACTATCCGGATGAGGTGTATGCGGTCCGTAAAGACAGTCCGCTGATCGTTGGTACAAGTAAGAGCGGAAACCTGATTGCATCCGACGTTCCGGCTGTCCTGAAATATACAAGAGATGTCTATTTTCTGGAAAATGAGGAGATCGTGAAACTGACCCGCGATGGCCTTCACTTCTACAATATTGACGAGGAGGAGCTGGAGAAAGAGGCAACCCACATCGACTGGGATATGAATGCGGCAGAAAAAGGCGGCTATGAGCATTTCATGCTGAAAGAGATGCATGAGCAGCCAAAAGCCGTAAAAGATACCCTGACGCCGCGTATTAAGAACGGTGATGTTGTGATCGAAGAACTCGGCATGACTGATGAGGAGATCCGCGCGATCCGCAAAATCTTTATCGTTGCCTGCGGTTCCGCATACCACACCGGTGTAACCTCAAAATACATCTTCGAAAAGCTGGCAAGAATCCCGGTTGAGGTAGATCTGGCAAGCGAATTCCGCTACCGTGATCCGATTCTGCCGGAAAATACGCTCGTGGTCATCGTCAGCCAGTCGGGTGAGACGGCCGATACCCTCGCGGCTCTCCGCCTTGCAAAAGAAAAGGGCGTGCGTACCCTTGGCATCGTAAACGTAGTTGGAAGTTCGATTGCAAGAGAGGCAGACAATGTCATGTACACCTGGGCCGGTCCGGAGATCGCTGTTGCGACAACGAAAGCGTACAGCACACAGCTTATCGCGCAGTACCTTCTGGCGATGAAGTTTGCCAAAGTACGCGGAACCGTTTCGCAGAATGACTTCGATGCGATGATCCAGAGCCTTGAGCGCCTGCCGGAGCAGATTTCCCTGCTGCTGTCCCATAAGGAGAACGTACAGCGTTTTGCCAACCGTTATCTTGCGGCAGAACACGTCTTTTTCATCGGACGCGGCATCGACTATGCAATCTCGATGGAGGGCTCCCTGAAGCTGAAAGAGATTTCCTACATCCACTCCGAGGCGTATGCAGCCGGTGAGCTGAAACACGGAACCATTTCCCTGATTGAGGACGGACGCCTTGTCGTAGCCGTGCTGACCCAGCCGGAGCTCTACAAGAAAACGATCAGCAATATTCAGGAAGTGAAGACACGAGGCGCGTTTGTCATGGCGGTAACGACCGTTGGCAATACAGAAGTGGAAAAAGTAGCCGACTACGTAGTTTACCTGCCGGAGACAAATCCGATTTTTGCAAACTCCCTGGCGATCATTCCGCTGCAGCTCTTTGGCTACTACGTATCGATCGGCAGAGGCCTCGATGTGGATAAACCGAGAAACTTGGCGAAATCGGTTACGGTAGAATAAAAACCGCAGCATAAAATTCCTCTTTTTTCAAAATTATCACAGTTTCAACACAATTCTAACGTACAATAGGCAGTAGAAAATGAAGAAAGAAATAAGAGCACTGTGTATTGGTGCCTGAGATAGAAAAGAGAAAGAGGGATCAGCCATGAGTGAAGAATTCAAAAAAGAAGAAATAAATGGTGAGGCAGCAGAGAAAACCAAAGCTGCAGAGCATACAGAAGAAGTAAAAGCAGAAACGACAGCAGAGCAGAGTGCAGCAGAGACGGAAAAACCGCAGGAAACCGCAGAAGCGCCGAAGGCGGAAGAAAAGAAAACGACAACCTACAGCTGGGTGAATCCGAAAATCAGCGGAAAGACCGGCGAGGAGAATAACAGCGCTTCCTACACCGGAGAACCGGACCCGTCGGAGGCAAAGGCAGAGCGGACATCTTCTGCAAAGACAGAACATTATCAGTACCAGTCACAGACACAGAGTGCTCCGAAGCAGGAAAAACCACAGTTTTCTGCCGTTCCGCAGCCGCAGGATCACAAAAAGAAAGCGAAAAAACCAATGTCAGCCGCAAAAAAATGGGGCATGACACTTGCCATGGCAGCGTGCTTCGGACTCGTGGCAGGCGGTGTTTTCATTGGGACTGCAGCAGTCGGTACGAAAGTGATCGGTACAGCAACAGAGCAGAAGCAGGAAGTTACAATTCCGACGACCACCACAACAACGGCAGCAGACAGCAGTGATACCTCCGATACCGTAAAAGCAACCGGCGAGATGTCCGTGAAAGATGTTGCATCGAGTGCGATGCCGTCTCTGGTAGCAATTTCTACGACAACGGTGGAAGAAGTTGAGACATTCTTCGGAACCACAAGCCAGGAAGTTCCTGCAAGCGGAACCGGAGTTATTGTCGGACAGAACGACGATGAGCTCCTGATTGCGACAAACAACCACGTTGTCAGCGGTGCAACGTCTCTTTCCGTCAGCTTTATCGACGATGAGACGGTAGAAGGCCAGATCAAAGGTACCGATGCGGACAATGACCTTGCTGTTGTTGCAGTAAAACTTTCCGACATCAAGGACGAGACAAAGAGCCAGATCAAAATTGCCGTGATGGGAAATTCCGATGACCTTGAGGTCGGTGATCAGGTTGTGGCAATCGGAAATGCACTGGGAACCGGCCAGTCCCTGACGAGCGGATATATCAGTGCAAAAGACCGTACGATCTCCAGTCAGGATGAGAGTACCGGCGAGACGATTACTTCTGAGGGACTGATCCAGACCGATGCAGCCATCAACCCTGGAAACAGCGGCGGCGCCCTTCTGAACATGAACGGTGAGCTGATCGGCATTAACGAAGCAAAATACAGCTCCACACAGGTCGAGGGCATGGGCTTTGCGATCCCGATTTCGAAAGCGGAGCCGATTCTGCAGAACCTGATGAACCTGACAACAAGATACAAAGTCAGCGATGATAAGGCCGCTTATATCGGAATCAACATGGCGGATGTCAGCGCAGATGTTTCCCAGAACTACGGTATTCCGACCGGTGTCTGCATCATGAGCGTTGTGGACGGCAGCCCGGCAGCCGATGCGGGCTTCAAGAAAGGCGATGTTATCACCACGTTTGATGGAAGAAGCATCTCGAACGCCAAAGGCTTAAAAGAGACACTGACCTATTATGCGGCAGGCGAGACCGTAGATGTCACCGTACAGCGTGCGGACAACGGTGAGTACAAAGAAGTAACACTGACGTTGACCCTTGGCTCTGCAGCAGATATGCCGCAGACGAGCGGAAGCAGCAACGGAACCACAAACGATGGAACCGGAAGCTCCGATCAGAATGACCAGGGTATTCAGAATCCGTTTGGCAACAGATAAAAACTCGAAATAACTATTTCCTAAGAGAAAAAAGACGGACAGCACAGGAATATGAACGCCTGGCTGTCCGCCTTTTTCTGCATTTTTTGATATAATTTTTTGAATTTGTAAAATTCTTAAAAAAGTTGGTAATTTTTAAGAAAGTTTTTACTTGTGACCCTATGGCTTTTGGGCTATAATCAAGCTAGACCAAGCGATCTATTACAGAAAGGAATTTGAAAAATCATGTCAGAAGAGAAAGACAGAGTGGACGGTACCGCGGACGAAACGAAGGCGGAAACAAAAAGCTCTGACCATCATACAGAAGATACCTATGAAAAAGTCTGCTTCATGTGCCGCAGACCGGAGAGCAAAGCCGGAAAGATGATTACCCTTCCGGGAAACATCAATATCTGCCCGGACTGCATGCAGAAGAGCTTTGATGCCATGAACCAGAACCCGGGCCAGATCAATGAGATGATGAATAATATGAACAACATGCCGAATATCGGCATGCTCGATCTCTCCGGGCTTTCCAACCAGATCCCGAACCGGCAGCGGGTAAAGAAAAAAGAAGAAAAGAAGAAAACAAAAGAATTTTCCATCAAGGACATTCCGCCGCCGCACCGGATCAAGGCGATGCTTGACGAATACGTCATCGGCCAGGACCGTGCAAAGAAAGTCATGTCGGTTGCCGTTTACAACCATTACAAACGTGTCTTTGCACCGCAGGACGGAAATATCGAGATCGAAAAATCCAACATGCTGATGATCGGACCGACCGGTTCCGGAAAAACGTATCTGGTGCAGACACTGGCACGCCTCTTAGATGTGCCGCTTGCCATCACGGACGCCACATCCCTTACCGAAGCGGGTTATATCGGTGATGATATTGAAAGCGTGGTATCTAAGCTTTTAGCGGCCGCAGACAACGATGTGGAGCGCGCGGAGCACGGTATCATCTTCATTGACGAGATCGACAAGATTGCGAAAAAGAAAAATACAAACCAGAGAGACGTCAGCGGAGAAGCCGTACAGCAGGGAATGCTGAAGCTCCTCGAGGGCAGCGATATCGAAGTTCCGGTGGGAGCCAACAGCAAAAATGCGATGGTTCCGCTCGAGACCGTCAATACCAGAAACATTCTCTTTATCTGCGGCGGTGCCTTCCCGGATCTGACGGACATCATCAAGGAGCGTCTGAACAAGACAGCTTCCATTGGCTTCCAGGCGGATCTGAAGGACAAGTATGATGGGGATAAGAACCTGCTGTCACAGGTGACCTTAGAAGACCTTCGGACTTTCGGTATGGTGCCGGAGTTCCTTGGCCGTCTGCCGATCGTATTTACGCTGGAGAGTCTCAATGAGGATATGCTGGTCGAGATCTTAAAAGAACCGAAAAATGCGATCCTGAAGCAGTATAAGAGACTGCTCGAACTCGACGAGGTGAAACTGGAATTTGATGATGATGCACTTCGCTCTATTGCAAGAAAAGCGCTGGAAAAAGATACCGGTGCGAGAGCACTCCGTTCGATCATCGAGGATTTCATGCTGGATATCATGTATGAGATTCCAAAGGACAGCAGCATCGGAGAGGTTATCATCACAAAAGACTATATTGAAAAGACCGGCGGGCCGACGATTCTCCTGCGCGGTCAGGAAGTTCCAAAGTTAGAGCAGAAATAAGGTAACTGGAAAACACAGCGGAGCAGACGTGAAACTGGCGTTTTCTTGAAATAAGAGATAAGAAAGAGAGGGTTTTAACTATGGCAGAGGATTTTTTTGGAAATTTAAGTAAAACACTGAAAAAAACAGTGGATACTGTGGGAAAGAAAACAGATGAATTCGTAGAAATTCAGAAGATCCGCACCCGTCAGCATGCGCTTGAGGATCAGATTGAGAAGAATTACCAGGATATCGGACAGATCATCTACAACCGCTATCTGAACGGCGAAGCATTCGACGAGAATCTTGCCGGCATCTGCAAAGATATCACCGATCTGGAAAAAGAGATTGCAGACTGCAGGGAAGACGTGGCAAACAAGAGAGGCCGCATCGTATGCCCGGCCTGCGGCGCAAGTGTTCCGAAAGATGCAGCTTTCTGCATGCGCTGCGGTGCTGCTATGCCGGAGAAGGAAGAAGAGCCGGAGGATGCCGAGTTTGTACACGTAGAACCGGAAGAAAAAGCAGAAGAAACCGAAGCGGCAGCGCCGGAAGAAGAGCCGGAAGAAGAGCCTGAAAAAGAAGCAGAGGTACCGGAAGAGGAATGATCTGGACCCTGCTGCCGGGAGCGGTTTTCCTTGCAGACGGATGCCTGAAAAAGAAGGCAGAAGAGGAGTTAAAGGAAAATGAGCAGATCCCGGTCTGTAAAGGACATATTGTCCTGCGGAAATGTCATAACCGCGGCGTAGCGGGCGGCGGCTTCGCGGACAGCACGAAGAAGGTGGAAATTCTCACCTTCTTTTTGCTGTCCGGACTGTGGGCGCGTCTCGGAGCGCTGGCGGGCAGACGTAAGTGTAAGGCGAAGAAGCTTGGGCTTGCGCTTACGATTGGCGGCGGCATGTCGAACTGGTATGACCGGCATAAGAGAGGTTACGTGACCGACTATGTCAGCTTCCGGTTTGGACCGGAGAAGTTCCGCAGACTTGTGTTCAATGTTTCTGATTTCTGTATTTTCTTCGGAATTGCGCTGCTGACGGCAATTTCCTGCCGGGAGTCCAGGTGATGCAGGATCTCCCGAAAAGCCCTGCGGATGGCGGGCTTTTCGGGGCAAAAAAGAAAATTTGAAATTTTTTGAAAAAATTTGAAAAAAGCTGTTGACAGATTCGGAATCATCTGGTAATATATGTTTTGTTGAACGGCACATGAGAGCCGCAAGACAAGAAATGCAGGAGTGGCGGAATTGGCAGACGCGCAGGCTTCAGGTGCCTGTGGTCGCAAGATCGTGTGGGTTCAAGTCCCATCTCCTGCATTATTTTTTACCCTACCTGGAATGATGCAGAAACTTCCCGGCAGGGTCTTTTTATTTCTGTGCGGAGAAGATGTGCAGACGGGGAAAGAAAAACAGACGAATCTCAGATAGTGTAAAATTGTTTAAAATTATCGCTATTATCCATATTTTTCATAAAATCAAAAAAATTAAAAATTTTTCAAAAAAAGTGTTGACTTTTCTTTAGAAAGCTGTTATTATCTATCTTGTCAAGCGGACAACCGCTAAGACAACTAAGAAATGCAGGAGTGGCGGAATTGGCAGACGCGCAGGCTTCAGGTGCCTGTGGTCGCAAGATCGTGTGGGTTCAAGTCCCATCTCCTGCATTATTTTTTTGCTTTGCGTATCAAGAATTGGTCCGGTGGACCAATTCGGATTGCCCTGATGGGAAGTGTGAAAACTTTCCGTCAGGGTATTTTTATTTTTCCAGAAAAGAAAATAATTCCGACAGGACATTTTATGCCCAATACACACTTCAAAAGTATTCCAGAAAAGAAATTTCCGTAATTCGACAAAAATAGTTGAAATGTTTCCCTGGTTGTGATAGAATCTGAAAGATTAAAGTATGAGATGCATATTTCATACAAACTCAAAACCGAACGAAAAAGAAAGGAAAACGGTGGAATGATGAAAGCTTTTCTAATCTTAGAAGACGGGCATGTCTTTACCGGAACCAGCATTGGTTCACAAAAAGAAGTGATCAGTGAAATCGTATTTAATACATCCATGACTGGATATCTCGAAGTGCTGACTGACCCATCCTATGCGGGACAGGCAGTATGTATGACGTATCCTCTTATTGGAAACTATGGAATTTGTTATGATGATCAGGAGTCCTTAAGACCCTGGCCGGATGGCTATATTGTAAGAGAATTATCCCGTCTCCCCAGCAACTTCCGTTGCCAGGACACCATTCAGAATTTCCTGAAAAAGTTCGATATTCCCGGAATCGCCGGAATCGATACTCGTGCTCTCACCAAAATTCTTCGTGAAAAAGGTACCATGAACGGTATGATCACGACCAACGAAAATTATCACCTCGATGAAATTATTCCAAAATTAAAAGCGTATAATACCGGAAAAGTTGTAGAAAAGGTAACCTGCTCTGAAAAATCAGTTTTAAAAGGAGAAGGCTTTAAAGTTGCACTTCTGGATCTTGGCGCAAAGAACAACATCGCACGTTCCTTAAATGAGCGCGGATGCGAAGTGACCATTTATCCGGCGCTTACTACAGCAGAAGAGATCCTCGCCGCAAATCCGGACGGAATCATGCTGTCCAACGGCCCTGGAGATCCGAAAGAATGCGTATCCATTATCAAAGAGATTAAAAAACTGTACGATTCCAATGTACCGATCTTTGCAATCTGTCTTGGACATCAGCTGATGGCACTGGCTACCGGCGCAGATACCCACAAGATGAAATACGGCCACCGCGGCGGAAACCACCCGGTCAAGGACCTGGCAACCGGAAGAGTTTACATTTCTTCCCAGAACCACGGCTACGTCGTAGATACCGATACCCTGGATCCGAATGTGGCAGTTCCGGCCTTTGTGAACGTCAACGACGGCACCAACGAGGGACTCAAATACGTCGGCAAAAACATCTTTACCGTACAGTTCCATCCGGAGGCATGCCCTGGCCCGCAGGATTCCGGATACCTGTTTGATCGATTCCTTGAGATGATGGGAGGTAACAAATAATGCCAAAGAATCCGAATATTAAAAAAGTTCTGGTTATCGGTTCCGGTCCGATCGTCATCGGACAGGCAGCAGAGTTCGACTACGCAGGAACACAGGCGTGCCGTTCCCTGAAAGAAGAGGGAATGGAAGTTGTTCTTCTGAACTCCAACCCGGCAACCATCATGACCGATAAAGACATCGCAGACCGCGTTTACATCGAGCCGCTGACCGTAGAAGTGGTAGAGCAGCTCATCCAGAAGGAAAAACCGGACAGCGTTCTTCCGACTCTGGGAGGCCAGGCAGGACTGAACCTTGCGATGGAACTCGAAGAAAAAGGCTTCTTAAAAGAAAACAACGTACGCCTGATCGGTACCACAGCACAGACCATCAAAAAAGCAGAGGACCGTCAGGAATTCAAAGATACCATGGAAAAAATCGGCGAGCCGGTAGCGGCATCCCTGGTTGTCCATGATGTACAGGCTGGTATCGATTTCACCAACAAGATCGGTTATCCGGTTGTACTGCGTCCGGCTTACACCCTCGGCGGAAGCGGCGGCGGTATCGCTTACAACGAAGAAGAGCTGATCGAGATCCTCTCGAACGGACTCCGTCTTTCCCGTGTCGGCGAAGTACTCGTTGAAAGATGTATCGCCGGATGGAAAGAGATCGAGTACGAGGTAATGCGGGACAGCGTAGGAAACTGCATCACCGTCTGCAACATGGAGAACATCGACCCGGTCGGCGTTCACACCGGAGACAGTATTGTCGTAGCACCGTCCCAGACCCTGGGAGATAAAGAGTATCAGATGCTGCGTACTTCCGCACTCAACATCATCACCGAGCTCGGCATCACCGGCGGATGCAACGTACAGTATGCGTTGAATCCGGACAGCTTCGAGTACTGTGTTATCGAGGTAAATCCGCGTGTCAGCCGTTCTTCCGCACTGGCTTCCAAAGCGACCGGTTATCCGATTGCAAAGGTTGCTGCAAAGATCGCACTTGGCTACACTCTGGATGAGATCCCGAACGCCATTACCGGAAAAACCTACGCAAGCTTCGAGCCGATGCTGGATTACTGTGTTGTAAAAATCCCGCGTCTGCCGTTCGATAAGTTTATCAGTGCAAAACGTACCCTGACCACACAGATGAAGGCAACCGGTGAGGTTATGAGTATCTGCAACAACTTCGAGGGCGCGCTGATGAAAGCCATCCGTTCCCTGGAACAGCACGTAGATTCCCTGATGTCCTATGACTTCAGCCACCTGTCCAAAGACGAGCTGATCGAAGAGCTTCACATCGTAGACGATATGAGAATCTGGAGAATCGCAGAGGCGATCCGTCAGGGCATCTCCTACGACGAGATCCACGAGATCACCAAAATCGATGTATGGTTCATCGATAAGCTGGCTATCCTCGTTGAGATGGAGCAGGCATTACAGGCCAAAGAGCTGGATGAGGATCTGCTGCGCGAAGCAAAACGCCTTGAGTTCCCGGATTACCTGGTGGCAAAACTGGCAGGAAAGACCGAAGAAGAAGTAAAAGCGTTAAGAAAACAGTATGATATCACCGCAGCTTACAAGATGGTAGATACCTGTGCCGCTGAGTTCGCAGCAACCACACCGTATTACTATTCCGTATACGGCGGCGAAAACGAAGCTGTCGAGACAAACGACAGAAAGAAAGTCCTCGTCCTTGGTTCCGGCCCGATCCGTATCGGACAGGGTATCGAGTTTGACTTCTGCTCCGTACATTGTACCTGGGCATTCAAGAAAGAGGGCTATGAGACCATCATCATCAACAACAACCCGGAGACCGTCAGCACCGACTTCGATATCGCAGATAAACTGTATTTCGAGCCGCTGACACCGGAAGATGTAGAAAATATCGTCAACATCGAGCATCCGGACGGAGCCGTTGTACAGTTCGGCGGCCAGACCGCGATCAAGCTGACCGAAGCACTCCTGAAAATGGGTGTGCCGATCCTTGGAACATCTGCAGAGAACGTAGATGCCGCAGAGGACCGTGAGCTGTTCGATGAGATCCTGGAGCAGTGTGAAATCCCGCGTCCGAAGGGACACACCGTATTCACCGCAGAAGAGGCGAAAAAAGCAGCCAATGAGCTCGGCTATCCGGTACTCGTCCGCCCGTCCTACGTCCTTGGAGGACAGGGTATGCAGATCGCCATCAGCGATGAGGACGTCGATGAATTTATCGGCATCATCAACCGGATCGCACAGGAGCATCCGATCCTGGTTGATAAATATCTGCAGGGCAAGGAGATCGAGGTTGATGCAGTCTGCGACGGCACCGATATCCTGATTCCTGGTATCATGGAGCACATCGAGCGCGCCGGCGTTCACTCCGGAGACAGTATCTCCGTTTATCCGGCACAGAGCATCAGCCAGCATGCAAAAGACACCATCGTAGAGTATACGAAACGTCTGGCAAGATCCCTGCATGTCATCGGTATGATCAACATCCAGTTCATCGTATGCGGTGAGGATGTTTACGTCATCGAGGTCAACCCGCGTTCTTCTCGTACCGTGCCGTACATCAGCAAGGTAACCGGAATCCCGATCGTGCCGCTGGCAACGAAAGTCATCCTCGGCCACACGATCCGCGAGCTTGGCTACGAGCCGGGTCTGCAGAGAGAGGCAGATTACATTGCCATCAAGATGCCGGTATTCTCCTTCGAGAAGATCCGCGGCGCAGATATCGCCCTTGGACCGGAGATGAAATCCACCGGTGAGTGCCTTGGTATTGCAAAGACCTTCAACGAGGCTCTTTACAAAGCATTCCTCGGCGCCGGAATCAACCTGCCGAAATACAAAAACATGATCATCACCGTAAAGGATGAGGATAAAGAGGATATCGTTCCGATCGCACAGAGATTCCAGGCTCTCGGCTACAAGATCTATGCGACGAGAAATACCGCGAAAGCCCTGAACGAGAACGGCGTCAATGCGATCCGCACCAACAAGATCGAGCAGCCGTCCCCGAACCTGATGGACCTGATCCTCGGCCACAAGATCGACCTCGTCATCGATACTCCGTCCCAGGGTGTTGAGCACTCCAAAGACGGATTCGTCATCCGCCGGAACGCGATCGAGACAGGTGTCAACGTACTGACCTCTCTGGATACCGCAACCGCACTCGTAACCAGTCTGGAAAATACAGATGTGAAGAAGCTGACCCTGATCGATATCGCAACGATCGACAAGAGATAAGCATGATAGAAGCATAAAGCAAAGAAAAGCTCTCTGCTGCAGAAACAAAGCGGCAGAGAGCTTTTTTGGCCGAATGTGGGTTTGAATGGATTTTACAAAAAAGAAAACGTGACGCGCTTGTGTTTTTAGCATAAGTATGATAGATTTTTAATAGAATGCCAGAAAAGGGCATCCAATTCAAAAAGAGAAAGGTACATATCGTATGAACATCATTGAGTGGTTAAAGGTTATCCTGCTGGGTATCGTAGAGGGCATTACCGAGTGGCTTCCGATCAGCAGCACCGGCCACATGATTCTGGTAGATGAGTTTATTAAGCTGAATGTGACAGCTGATTTCAAGAATGTTTTTGAAGTTGTTATCCAGCTCGGTGCAATCCTTGCGGTTGTCGTCATCTATTTCTGGGATCTCTGGCCGTTTCATGGCAAAAGCAAAGCGAAAAGCAAGAGCTATTTTGCCAATCCAAGCGACAACAAGGTCTTTGCAGGTATGCAGAACTTTGTAGACAATTACTGTTATCTGGACAAAATTATCATGTGGTTCAAGATCGTCGTATCGTGTCTGCCGGCAGCCGTGATCGGACTGGCATTCAACGACTGGATCGAGGCCCATCTGATGAATTACGTGATCGTAGCACTGATGCTGATCATCTATGGTGTCCTCTTCATCATCATTGAGAATTACAACAAGACGAGAACACTGTCTGCAACAAAAATCAAAGAGATTACCTGGAAAAATGCGCTGTATATCGGTGTTTTCCAGCTCCTTTCCATCGTACCGGGAACTTCCCGTTCGGGAGCAACCATCATCGGCGGTATCCTGCTGGGATGCTCGAGAGAGCTGGCATCGGAGTACACGTTTTTCCTTGCCGTTCCGGTTATGTTCGGCGCGAGCCTTTTAAAACTGGTAAAACACGGCTTTGCCTTTACCGGTGTTGAGGTGGCGATCATGATCGTCGGCATGCTGGTGGCATTTGCGGTATCGATTTTTGCCATCAAATTCCTGATGCAGTACATCAAGAAGCACGATTTCAAAGCCTTCGGCTGGTACCGTATCGTACTCGGTGTGATTGTGCTGCTGTATTTCGTAATCAAAACCGTAATTCTGAAATCATAAAATCGAACAATTCCGAAAATTTACCAGGAAAAATAGAAGAAGAAGTATCGTAAAATGAAAAAAATTGTGCGATACTTCTTTTTTTACGCAAAAATTACAAAAAACCCTGTAAAAAGTAACCAAAAGCTGATATAATAGGACACAAGAGGGACGCAGAACCAGAAATTAAAAAAAATACCGAAAATTTGCCATATTTTTATTGACTAAAGATATTCTTATGGTAAAATAAATGTGTGCGCCCCGAGGATATCTTTATTTTCGGTGCAATCAGTATAGGGTGAACGTATCATCCAGGGCAATCTGGAAATACTTTACTATAACCTATCAAAATTACAAGTAGGAGGAAAAGTAACAATGGCAAAATGGGTTTACATGTTCACTGAAGGTAATGCAGACATGCGTAACCTTCTCGGTGGAAAAGGCGCAAACCTGGCTGAGATGACAAACCTGGGACTTCCTGTACCACAGGGATTCACGGTAACAACCGAGGCTTGTACACAGTACTATGAGGATGGCAGACAGATCAACGACGAGATCATGGGTCAGATCATGGAAGCAATCGATAAAATGGAAGGAATCACAGGAAAGAAATTCGGAGACGCTAAGAATCCGCTGCTCGTTTCTGTACGTTCCGGAGCAAGAGCTTCCATGCCAGGTATGATGGATACCATCCTGAACCTTGGTCTGAACGAAGAGGTTGTTGAAACTCTGTCACAGGCTTCCGGCAACCCACGTTGGGCTTGGGACTGCTACAGAAGATTCATTCAGATGTTCTCTGACGTAGTTATGGAAGTTGGTAAAAAATACTTCGAAGAGCTGATCGACAAGATGAAAGAGGAGAAAGGCGTAAAACAGGACGTAGATCTTGACGCAGATGACCTCAAAAAACTGGCTGAGCAGTTCAAAGCTGAGTACAAAGCTAAAATCGGTGAGGATTTCCCGACCGATCCTAAGGTACAGCTGATGGAGGCTGTAAAAGCCGTATTCCGTTCCTGGGACAACCCGAGAGCAAACGTTTATCGTCGTGACAACGACATCCCGTATTCCTGGGGTACCGCTGTTAACGTACAGATGATGGCATTCGGAAACATGGGAGATGACTGTGGTACAGGTGTTGCCTTCACTCGTGACCCTGCTACAGGAGAGAACGGACTGTTCGGTGAGTTCCTTACCAACGCACAGGGCGAGGACGTAGTTGCCGGTGTTCGTACACCTATGCACATTTCCGAGATGGAAGAAAAATTCCCGGAAGCTTTCAAACAGTTCAAAGATGTTTGCAAAACTCTGGAGACACATTACAGAGATATGCAGGACATGGAGTTCACTGTTGAGCACGGTAAACTGTACATGCTGCAGACACGTAACGGTAAGAGAACAGCAAAAGCTGCTCTGAAAATCGCCTGCGACCTTGTAGATGAGGGAATGAGAACAGAGGAAGAGGCAGTTGCAATGATCGATCCTCGTAACCTTGACTCTCTGCTTCATCCGCAGTTCGATGCAAAAGCACTGAAAGAGGCTACTCCAATGGCAAAAGCACTGGGAGCATCTCCGGGAGCTGCTTGCGGTAAAATCGTCTTCACAGCTGATGACGCTGTTGCATGGGCTGAAAGAGGAGAAAAAGTTGTTCTGGTTCGTCTTGAGACATCCCCAGAAGATATCACAGGTATGAAATCTGCACAGGGTATCCTGACTGTTCGTGGTGGTATGACCTCTCACGCAGCTGTAGTTGCCCGTGGTATGGGAACCTGCTGTGTATCCGGTTGCGGTGATATCGTAATGGACGAGGCAAACAAGAAATTCACACTGGCTGGCAAAGAGTTCCACGAGGGAGACTGCATCTCTCTGGATGGTTCTACAGGATGCATCTATGACGGACTGATCCCGACCGTAGACGCTACCATCGCTGGCGAGTTCGGAAGAATCATGGGCTGGGCAGATAAATACAGAACCATGAAAGTTCGTACAAACGCTGATACTCCGGCAGACGCTAAAAAAGCTCGTGAGCTTGGCGCAGAAGGTATTGGTCTTTGCCGTACAGAGCATATGTTCTTCGAAGGCAACAGAATCGATGCATTCCGTGAGATGATCTGTGCTGAGACCGTAGAAGAGAGAGAAGCAGCACTTGCTAAGATCCTTCCGGAGCAGCAGGGAGACTTCGAGAAGCTGTATGAAGCTCTGGAAGGCAACCCGGTTACCATCCGTTTCCTGGATCCGCCGCTTCATGAGTTCGTTCCGACTGAGGAAGAGGACATCAAGAAACTGGCTGACGCTCAGGGCAAAACTGTTGAGCAGATTAAAGCAATCATCGCTAGTCTGCACGAGTTCAACCCGATGATGGGTCATCGTGGATGCCGTCTTGCTGTAACTTATCCGGAAATCGCTAAGATGCAGACAAGCGCAGTTATCCGCGCAGCTATCAACGTGAAGAAAGCTCATCCGGATTGGAATGTAAAACCGGAAATCATGATCCCGCTTGTTGGCGATATCAAAGAGCTGAAATACGTTAAGAAATTCGTAGTAGAGACCGCTGACGCTGAAATCGCAGCAGCAGGCAGCGACCTTGAATACGAAGTTGGTACCATGATCGAGATCCCGAGAGCAGCTCTGACTGCAGATGAGATCGCAAAAGAGGCAGACTTCTTCTGCTTCGGAACCAACGACCTTACTCAGATGACTTACGGATTCTCCCGTGACGATGCTGGTAAATTCCTGAACGCTTACTATGACGCTAAGATCTTCGAGAACGATCCATTCGCAAAACTCGATCAGGACGGCGTTGGCAAGCTGATGAAGATGGCTATCGATCTTGGAAGACCGGTTAACTCTTCTCTGCACGTAGGTATCTGCGGTGAGCACGGTGGAGATCCGAGCTCCGTAGAGTTCTGCAACAAACTGGGTCTGGACTATGTTTCCTGCTCACCGTTCCGTGTGCCGATCGCCCGTCTGGCAGCAGCTCAGGCAGCTATCGCTCAGAAGAACGCTTAATTTAAGCAGAATCTGTCCGAATCAGGATTTTCATGCAGTAGCATGATTTGTGTTCAAACGTAAGGAGACCCCGGCGGTCTGTAGAAATACAGGCGCCGGGGTCTTTTTTATCAATCGTTTAAAATCAAAGTGGGAGGGAAAACGGATGCAGAATGAAACAGCCAAAGAAAACCTGCTGCGGCAGATCCGGGAATACCGTCCGTACAATGAGCAGGAAGAGCGGGATCGGGCGATTCTGCTGAAATGGATGGAGAGCGGATGCGATATTTTGACGCGGGAAAATGAGACCGCACATCTGACTGCCTCCGCCTGGGTCGTAAGCCCGGATCGGAAGCAGGTGCTGATGGCGTATCACAATATTTACCATTCCTGGGCATGGCTCGGCGGCCACGCGGACGGAGATGCGGATCTTTGCAGCGTGGCGGTAAGAGAAGTGAAGGAGGAATCCGGGATTGAAGAGGTGAAGCTCTTATCGGATCAGCCATTCTCGCTCGAAATCCTGTCGGTGGACGGCCATGTGAAGCGCGGAAAGTACGTGACGGCACATCTCCATCTGAATGTGACATATCTCATGGAAGCAGACCCGGTACAGGAAATCCGCTGCAAGCCGGATGAAAACAGCGCAGTCGGCTGGATTCCGGTGGAGCAGATCGCAGAAAAATCGACAGAGCCATGGTTTGTGGAGCGTGTGTATGGCAAGCTGTGTGAGAAAGTGAAAAGAGATTTCTGTGAAGTGTAATATGCAATCCGCGTATGAACTGCCATTTAGAATAAGCATTAGACAAATGAGATGTTAGATGTCTAAAATAGAGACAGAAAGAAAAATGGCAGGAGGGGTTTTATGTTTACAAATCAGGATTTGAAAAAGCTGATTATTCCGCTTTTCCTAGAGCAGCTTCTGGTGGCTCTGGTCGGAATTGCGGACGTGTTTGTTATCGGATTTGTCGGAGAGGCGGCGGTTTCCGGTGTGTCACTGGTCAATGCGTTCAAAAGGTAGACTTAAGCTTCCAGAAAACGATCCTCTTTTTCTGACGACAGAAAAGTTGTTGGGAAAAGGGGATTTTTGGGGTAAAAGGGATTATTTCGGCGCGTTGAAAATCGTGCCGGGGTATGGTAAAATGGACTCCGAAAAACAGCAAAAGGAGGACGTGACAGAAGATGAATGATATGAAGCGTCTGCTCTCGTATGCAGGTCCCTACAAGCGGGATATGATTTTCGGAGCAGTGCTGGTATTGGTAGAAACGTGTTTTGAACTTTTTATTCCGATTCTGATTTCCAATCTGATTGACATCGGCGTTGCGAACGGCGATATCACTTACATTTACCGCAAGGGAATCCAGATGGGAATCTGCGCGCTCTGTGCGCTTGTGACCGGAATTTTATACGCGCACTTTGCGGCGCGGGCGACGTACGGCTGGGGAGCTGAGATCCGGAAGGCGGAGTATGAGAAAATGCAGCAGTATGCATTTTCCAACCTCGACCACTTTGCGGTATCATCCCTGATCACCCGTATGACGACGGATGTTACCGTCATCCAGAATATGGTAAGCGCCGGCTTCCGCCCGATCACGCGCGGACCGTCGCTTCTGATTATGGGAATCGGCCTTTCATTCTATATGAATCCGCGGCTGGCATTTGTATTCCTTGTATGTACCCCGCTTCTTGGCTTTATTCTCTCCCTGATTGTGCGGAGAGTTGCCCCGATGTACACAAAACTGCAGTCCATGGTGGACCGCCTGAACAACGTTGTCCAGGAGGGGCTGACCGCGATCCGTGCCGTCAAAGCTTTCGTGCGGGATGAGTACGAGGAAGACAAATTCAACGAGGTCAACACCGACCTGACCGCAGCGAGCGAGCAGACGTTCCACTACGCCGTGCTGAATCTGCCGGCATTTCAGGGCGTCATGTATACCGCGATCGTGCTGATTCTGTGGTTCGGCGGAAATATGATTCTGAAAAAACAGCTTGCCGTCGGAAACCTGACCGGATTTCTAAGCTACGTCATGCAGGTCATGAACTCGATGATGATGATTGCAAACGTCTTCCTGCTTCTGACCCGTTCCATGGCGAGCGCACACCGGATTGTCGAGGTGCTCGATGAGAAAATCGTGCTCACCTCGCCGGAAAATGGTGTAACAGAAGTGACAGAGGGCAGCGTGGAGTTTGACAACGTATCGTTTAAATACAAAGAAGAAGCAAAAGAGTACGCACTCTCCGATGTTACGCTGAAGATCAAAGCTGGTCAGACGGTAGGAATCCTCGGAGGAACAGGTTCTTCGAAAACGACGCTGGTGCAGCTCATTCCGCGTCTGTATGATACCAGCCGCGGCACCGTCCGCGTCGGCGGAAAGGATGTGCGCGCGTACGATCTTGCCGCTCTCCGCGATGCAGTCAATATCATTCTGCAGAAAAACGTGCTGTTCTCCGGAACCGTGCGTGAAAACCTGAAATGGGGCAATGTGGATGCATCCGATGAGGAGATCTGGGAAGCATGCCGCGCGGCGTGTGCGGATGAATTTTT
Source organism: Blautia sp. AF19-1 (assembly GCF_003479155.1). Lineage (NCBI taxonomy): Bacteria > Bacillati > Bacillota > Clostridia > Lachnospirales > Lachnospiraceae > Blautia > Blautia sp. AF19-1. Next base: position 98,881 of record NZ_QUGQ01000001.1, on the reverse strand, counting down.
GAACCGCATGCCGGACGGCCTCGACACCGTGCTCGAGCAGGGCGCAAGCAACCTCTCCGGAGGCCAGAAGCAGCGTCTCTGCATCGCGCGTGCGCTGATCGGAAAGGCAAAAATCCTGATCTTCGATGATTCGACAAGTGCGGTCGACACGGCAACGGAGAAAAAGATCCGCGAGGCACTGGCGGCGCGGAAGAATGTCACAAAAATTATCATTGCGCAGAGAGTAACATCCGTCATGAATACGGATCAGATCATCATTCTTGATGACGGAAAAGTACACCGGATCGGCACGCACGCTGAACTGCTGGCGGATGACCCGATTTATCAGGAAATTTACGCCTCACAGATGAAAGGAGGAGACGAAAATGGCAGCGAGAGCTTATAGCGGAAAGAAACCAAAGAACCTGAAACACACGCTGCGCGTCTTCCTGTCTTATCTGGGACGGCACAAAAAAATGCTCGCAGTCGTAGCGGTACTGGTAACAATCAGCGCGGGAGCCAACCTCTTTGGAACGTATATGATCCGCCCGGTTGTCAACGGACTGGCGGACGGAGATGTGCACACACTGCTGCGCGGCGTGCTGATTACGGCACTCATTTTCGGGTGCGGCGCACTCGCAGCATACGGCTACACGCAGACCATGGTAAAAGCAGCACAGCAGGTTGTATTTGATATCCGCCGCGATCTGTTCGAACACGTCCAGACACTGCCGCTGCAGTTCTTCGACAGCAGACGCCACGGCGATATCATGAGTCTTTTCACGAACGATATCGACACGATGGCAGATGCCCTGAACAACAGTTTTGCGATGGTTATCCAGAGCTTCATCCAGATTGTGGGAACACTGACCTTGCTGTATATCCTAAACTGGCGGCTCTCGCTGATTGTAACGGTGTGCTACGGTATCATGTTCTGGTATATCAAGTTCAGCGGAAAGCGCAGCAAGGGTTATTATACGAAGCAGCAGAACAGCCTCGGAGAACTGAACGGCTATATTGAGGAGCTGATCACCGGACAGAAAGTCGTCAAGGTGTTCCACCACGAAGAAGAGAGCTTTACGGAATTCTGCAAAAAGAATGAGGAGCTCCGGAAAGCGGGAACCGGCGCGCAGGGGTATGCGGCGACGATGGTTCCTGTCGTTGTCAGCATTTCGTATGTCAATTATGCGATTGTGGCAGTGCTCGGCGGCCTTCTCGCCCTGCACGGAAAAGCCGATATCGGAAGCCTGGCAAGCTACCTTGTCTTTGTCCGCCAGGCGGCGCTTCCGATCAACCAGTTCACCCAGCAGAGCAACTTCCTTCTCTCAGCGCTCGCCGGTGCGGAGCGTGTCTTCGACGTGATGAGCCTGGAGCCGGAAATCGATGAGGGAAAAGTGGAACTGGTCAACGTAAAAGAAGAGAACGGCGCACTTGCCGTCTGCGAAGAGACAACAGGCCGCTGGGCATGGAAGCGCCCGGACGGAACGATGACGGAATTAAAGGGCGATGTGCGTTTTGAAAACGTGGATTTCGGCTACACGGCAGACCGTCTGATCTTAAAGAACATCAGCCTGTATGCCAAACCAGGCCAGAAAATTGCTTTTGTCGGTTCCACAGGAGCCGGAAAAACGACGATCACGAACCTGATCAACCGTTTCTACGACGTCCAGGGCGGCGCGGTTGTCTACGACGGCATTGACGTAAAAGATATCGAAAAAGACGCTCTGCGCCACTCCCTCGGTATCGTTCTGCAGGATACCCATCTGTTCACGGGAACCGTAGCAGAAAACATCCGTTTTGGAAAACTCGATGCCACGCAGGAAGAAATTGAACATGCGGCCAAAATTGCGAATGCGGATTCCTTCATCCGCCGTCTGCCGAACGGCTACGACACGATGCTGACCTCCGACGGAGCCAACCTCTCCCAGGGCCAGCGCCAGCTTCTCGCGATTGCCCGTGCCGCCGTTGCCGATCCGCCGGTGCTGATTCTTGACGAGGCAACATCTTCCGTTGACACCAGAACCGAGGCGCTGATCGAAAAAGGAATGGACCAGCTCATGGAGGGCAGAACCGTATTTGTCATCGCCCACCGCTTAAGCACCGTGCGAAACGCCAATGCGATCATGGTGCTGGAGCAGGGAAATATCGTAGAGCGCGGCGACCACGACGCACTTCTGGCACAGAAAGGAAAATATTATCAGCTCTATCATGGAATGTTTGAGCTGAGTTAAAAAGAAAGGAGTAAAGAGTATGAGAAAATATAACCGTATTTTTCTGATCGTCCTGGATTCTCTCGGAATCGGGGCGATGGCGGATTCGGAGAAGTTTGGGGATGTCGGTGTCAATACCTTCGGCCACATCTGGGAGAGTCAGGGAGGCCTTGAAATCCCGAACCTGCGCCGCCTCGGCATGGGAAATCTCTGCGGTGTGACAGAGGATGAGGCAAAGAGTTACGCCAGAAGACTGAACGAGGCGAGCAACGGAAAAGACACCATGACCGGCCACTGGGAGATGATGGGAATTTACACGACAAAGCCGTTCGTTACGTTCACCGACCACGGATTTCCGAAAGAACTGATCGACGAGCTGGAAAAACGAACCGGCAGAAAGATCATCGGCAATAAGGCGGCGAGCGGAACGGAGATCCTCGATGAGCTGGCAGAGCGCGAGATCGAAAACGGAGAACTGATTGTCTATACCTCGGCGGATTCCGTACTGCAGATCTGCGGCAACGAGGAGACGATGGGACTGGAGACGCTGTATCATTACTGCGAGATTGCCCGTGAGCTGACCATGAAAGACGAGTGGAAAGTCGGCCGTGTCATTGCAAGACCGTACGTCGGAAAGAAAAAAGGAGAGTTCGTCCGCACCGCAAACCGTCACGACTACGCTGTCAAACCGACGGGAAAAACCGTGCTCAACGCGATGCAGGAGGCAGGATATGATGTCATCAGTATCGGAAAAATCAACGATATTTTCTGCGGCGAGGGCATCACGGAGAGTCTGAAATCCAAGAGCAGCGTCCACGGCATGGAGCAGACGATTGAGACGGCAGGAAAAGAGTTTACCGGACTGTGCTTTGTCAACCTCGTCGATTTCGATGCACTCTGGGGCCACAGAAGAAACCCGGAAGGCTACGGAAAAGAGATTGAAAAATTCGATGTGAACCTTGGAAAGCTGCTGGAGCAGTTAAAAGACGACGATCTGCTCCTGATCACGGCAGACCACGGCAACGACCCGACTTATACCGGAACGGACCACACCAGAGAACAGGTGCCGCTCCTTGCGTACTCACCGTCTATGAAGGAGAGCGGCCTTCAGGAGACGAAGGACACCTTCGCTGTGATCGGCGCATCCGTTGCAGAGAACTTCGGCGTAAAAATGCCGGAGGGAACGATCGGAACATCGATCCTGGAATCGTGGAAATAAGGAAGCGATGGCGTTTTCAGCTGAGGCGGTAAGAACCTTTCGAAAGTTTCACAAGCTGTCCTTCTTCGAGCAGCTTCTTTAAAACCCGCTGGAGCTGGCGGCGGCTGCAGTGGAGCTGCATGGCCATCTTTTCCACGCCGGAAAACGTCTGATCCGGACAGCGCTCTGAGAGATAAGAGAGGAAGGATTCCTCGAGCGTGGAAAAATTCGACTGGGAGCTGGAATAAAGCATCAGCTTTTCGGTGACAGAGTTTAAAAGATATCGTAAAAAGCGGTTGTCGTTCAGCAGAAGCTCTTTCGTGGAAGCGAGCGGCAGAACAATACAAAGCGCGGTGGTGCGTGCCTCGATCTGGTGCGTATCATCGCGTTTTCCGCAGAATTCCATATCGCCGATGCAGGTAAAGCCGTCGAGATAGCCGATCGGGTAGCTCGTGCCGTCGGCGCGGTTGGCGCTGATCTCGATGGAACCGTCCACGAGGAACGAGAGGTATTCCTCCGGATTCAGCGTGTCGAGCCGTTCGCCCTTTTCAAACTGATACAGAGAAAATGCGAGATCCGGGGTATCGAAAAGAGATGGGATCTCATGTTTCTGAAGATAAAAGTCCAGCAGAGCCGGATCAAAAATTCGTTTCATAGGAAAATCCTTTCACAGAAAAATTTTTGGAAAACTTTTTCTTTATTGTGACATATGACACAAGAAAAAGCAAGAAAGTCTGCTAAGATAAACCAGAATGAAAAATGTTACAGTTTGCTGGGTACCAGTGAACTGTAACCGAAAAAGAGGAAAGGGGAGTTTTCAAAATGGAAAACGAATTATTTGAGAAAACAAAAGTGTCCAAAGCATATATGACGCTCGCACTTCCGGTCGTGCTCGGCATGGTCGTGTCGCTGATCTATAATATGGTAGATACTTTTTTCATCGCGCGGACCGGAAACACGGCACTGATTGCCGGCGTATCGCTCGGCACACCGATTTTCACGCTGATGATTGCACTCGGTGACATCTTCGGCGTCGGCGGCAGTTCCGTCATTTCGCGCCTCTTCGGTAAAAAAGAGTACGAGGACGGAAGACGGATCAGCGTATTCTGCTTTTACGCAGCGATTGCTGTCGGCATTGCGGTCGGCATCATCCTGCTTGCCGCCAAACAGCCGATCCTTGGCCTGCTTGGCTGTGATGAGACGACGTGGCAGTATGCGGGGGACTATTACCAGTGGATTGCACTCGGCGCACCGTTTATCATCCTGCAGCTGACGCCGAACAATCTTCTTCGGACCGAGGGCTTCGCAAAAGCCTCGATGATCGGAACAATGCTGGGAGCCGTCGTCAACATCATTCTTGACCCGATCTTTATTTACACGCTCGGCATGGGAGCAGCCGGAGCAGCGATTGCAACGGTGATCGGCAACATCTGCGGTGATATTTTCTATGTTATCTTTATGATAAAGAAATGCCGCTATCTCTCCGTCGATTTCCGAAAACTGAAAATGACCGGAGCAGAGGTGCTCGCCGTTCTTGCCATCGGCATTCCGGCATCCGTCACAAACTTCATGCAGAGCATCGGCGTGACGCTGACGAACCGATTTTTGCAGCCGTATGGAACGGACAAAGTTGCAGCGATGGGAATTGCTTTGAAAATTATTATGATTTCTGTTCTTGTGATGGTCGGTTTCGCTTTTGGCGGACAGCCGCTGGTCGGATACAATTATGGAGCGAAAAATAAAAAACGTCTCAGTGAGACGATCCGCTTTGCCTTCCTCCTGGAAGTGCTGACCGGTGCCGGAATGGCGGTTGTGCTCGGTGCGGCGGCTCCGCTTCTCGTGGGACTGTTCTTAAAAGAGGCGGATGTCATTGCAGTGGCCCAGCAGATCCTCCGCGTCCAGCTCATTGGTATGCCGTTTGTTGGTATCGTACTCGCATCGACCTGTATTTTCCAGGCGATCGGAAACGGGGCAGGAGCAATGATTCTTTCAGCAGGACGTCAGGGCGTGATTTTTGCCATTGTAATTTTCTGCGCTTCAAAACTTGCCGGTTTTTCCGGTGTTATTGCCTCCCAGCCGGTTTCTGATTTTCTGACCGCATTGGTGGCTGTGATGATTCTGCTTCAGTGGAAAAAGAAAGAATTTGCAAAATAAGAAAGAACAGCAAAGCGGCTGCGGCACAGCGTTCCGGAACGGGAACCTGCCGCAGCCGCTTTTGGCGTGCGCAAAAAAACAGAATTCCTGCACAGGCGGCCGCCATGTCAAAAACACGTAAAAGTGATGAAAAAACGTCTCTTAATTCGGCAGTATTACGGGATTGCATTCTGAGAAAACAAGATATAAAATGGCATGAGATTCGACAAAAAGGGGAAGCAAAAACATACGACAATAGGGAGGACATCACATGGCAACAAAGAAAAGTGCAGTAAAAGATCTGACAAACGGCAGCCCGGTAAAACTGATTCTGGGGTTTGCACTGCCGCTGCTGCTCGGCATGCTGTTCCAGCAGTTTTACAGCATGGTCGATACGATTATTGTAGGAAAATTCTTAGGCGCGAAAGCGCTCGCGGCTGTTGGCAGTACAGGTTCGATCAACTTCATGATCGTGGGATTCTGTATGGGAGTCTGCAGCGGATTTGCAATTCCGGTTGCGCAGATGTTCGGGGCAGGAGACCGGAAAGCGCTGTGCCGGTATGTAGGAAATGGAGCCGTCCTGGCCGGTATTCTTTCCGTGGTGATGACCGTTCTTGTCTGCATCTGGTGCCGCGACATTCTGATTCTGATGAAAACCCCGTCCGATATTCTGGACGGTGCATACGCTTACATCTTTGTTATTTTCCTCGGAATTCCGCTTATGGTGCTCTATAACCAGACATCAGCAATCATGCGGAGCCTCGGCGACAGCCGCTCCCCACTGATTTTCCTCGGTATCTCTTCAATACTGAATATCGTGCTAGATCTTGCGCTGGTCCGCCCGATGGGAGTAGCGGGAACCGCGTGGGCGACGATTATCGCGCAGGGAGTCTCTGGATTCCTGTGTCTCTTTTATATGAAGAAAAAATTCACCATCCTTGCTTTTACGAGAGAGGACTGGAAGCTGCACAAGCATTATGTGCTTAATCTGTGCAATATGGGAATCCCGATGGGATTGCAGTATTCAATCACCGCGATCGGAAGTGTTATTTTGCAGACCGCTGTCAACGGCCTTGGTTCCACTGCGGTTGCATCTGTTACGGCTGCCGGTAAAATTTCCATGTTCTGCTGCTGCCCGTTCGACGCGCTCGGCTCCACTATGGCGACGTATGCCGGACAGAACGTCGGTGCGAAGAAGATGGATCGTGTCAACACCGGTATTTTGACAAGTTCCATTATTGGAAGCGTGTATTCCGTGGTCATTTTAGGAGTTATGTTTCTGTGGTCCCGCCAGATTTCGCTTCTCTTTGTAGATGCATCCGAGACGGTCATCCTCGACCAGGCGCGTCAGATGCTGCTGATCAACATGGTATTTTACATTCCGCTGACCCTTGTCAATGTCGTACGCTTTACCGTGCAGGGCATGGGCTTCAGCAAATTTGCAATCCTTGCCGGCGTCTGCGAGATGATCGGCCGTTCGGTGGTAGCCTTTTTCCTGGTTCCGTATTTTGGTTACACCGCAGTCTGCTTCGCAAGCCCGGTGGCATGGATTCTCGCCGATCTGTTTCTCGTTCCGGCGTACCTGTACTGCGCAAAAACGCTTCGTTCTCTTTTTGAGAAAAATGCGCAGATGATGTAAGCCGTGCCGCAAGATGGACAAGCTGTTTCAATTCTGGTATAATGGAGCCTGGATTTTAGGAAAGCTGAAAAAGAATCCCATAGAAGAGAGGAAGATATCCTATGAAACAGTCGGTATTAGAATATAAGAAACTTCTGGAGCAGAAAGGCCTTCTGGTGGAATTTGCAGAGCCGGAAGGAAAAGAAGGAGAGGACAGACCCGTTACCCTCGTAACGTATTTTTCGGGCGGAGCGGATCAGGGAACGCTGTTTCTCTGCAAAGGAGCTGCATTCAAAGAGGCATACTTAAAAGACGCCGTAAACCGCGGTGCTGTTGCCTATGTAAGTGAAAAAGAATACGAAGCGGGAAAAGAAATTCCGGCGCTCATCGTCAACGATGCCAGAAAAGCACAGTTTGTGCTGGGTGAGGCGTTTTACGATTATCCGGCAAAGTCGCTGCATGTCACGGCGCTGACCGGAACAAAAGGAAAGACAACGACAGCCTACTACCTGCAGTCGATGCTCGATGCCTGCCTGAAAAAACAGGGCGGAAACGGATGTGCACTATTAAGTTCGATTGAATATTACGACGGAAAGACGAGAGAAGCATCAACGCTCACCACGCCGGAATCCCTGGAGCTGTGCCGCCATATGCGCAATGCCGTAGATGCAGGCCTTTCCCATATGGTGATGGAAGTATCCTCCCAGGCGCTCAAATACGAGAGAGTCGGAAACACGCATTTTGATACCGCCATTTTCCTGAACATCTCCAAGGACCACATCAGCCCGACGGAGCACAAGGATTTTGATGATTATTTCCAGTCGAAATTAAAGATCTTCGACCGCTGCACCTGCGCCTGCGTGAACCTGGACAGCGACCATATCGGGGAAATCCTGAAAGCTGCGGCAAAATGTGAGCGCGTCGTTACGTTTGGATCAAAAGAAAATGCTGTAATCCGCGTGAGTGATATCAAGCCGGGCAGAGGAAAATTCTATTTCCATGTGGCAGGACCGGATTTCTCGGAAGATTTTACCCTGCCGGTGCACGGAGCCTTCAATGTGGAGAATGCCGTAGCTGCCATTGCGGCTGCCTGGTCGATGGGAATCCCGGTTTCGCTGATCAAGGAAAGCCTCCTTGGCGTCACCGTTCCGGGAAGGATGGAGACGTATGAGAGCAGCGCGGGCGAGGTCACGGCGATCGTGGATTTCGCGCACAATGGCCTGAGTTTTGAAAAAATGTTTGATACCGTAGCACTCGAATACCCGGGGAGCCGCGTAAGCGTTGTGTTCGGAACCCCGGGCGGAAAAGCATTCAACCGCAGAAAAGATATGGGTGAGATTTCCGGAAAACGGGCGGACCGGATTTTCCTCGTACCGGATGATCCGGGAAACGAAGATCCGCAGGCGATCTGTGAGGAGATCGGCGGGTACATAGCAAAGGAAGGTGCATCCTTCCAGATCCGCATGGACCGCGGAGCAGCAATCCGGGAGGCGATTCTTGGCGCCGTACCGGGAGAGGTTGTTCTGATCCTTGGAAAAGGCGCGGACGTGACGATGCACGTCGGAAACAGAAATGTGCCGTACCGGTCAGATGCCGTCTATGCAAAAGAGGCGCTTGCCGAATATGGAAATGCATTTGCCGAAGCGGCAACGGCTCGTGAAACAGAAGAATAGAAGCAAAAACAGAAAAAACAGAGCAAAAAAGACACGGAACAGAAAAATCCGTGTCTTTTTTGCGTCTGGCGGCAGCAGAAATGAAAATCAGACAGGAAATTTGGCGGATACATCCTACAAAATGTAGAAAAGAAGGACAGAAACTAGCCCGTATGACGAAAAGTTGTTAAAAATATAACGAACGAAAGTTAGACGTGTGAAACTAAACACAGAAAGCAAAAACCCGGGAACCATGCGGAAAAAGACGAATTCTGCGGGATGAAGGACAAAGCTGTAAGTTTTTGGAAAGAATTCTTGTGAAAAAGAACAAAAAATGGTATAATTGTATTGAAATATATCCAGAACACCCCTTCTGGAAGCGTACGGGCTCAGTGAGAAAAAAGATTTCACGAAAATGCTCGAAAAAAACACTTGTTAAATTCTTGTCATAGTGCTATGATAAGGAAAGTGAAAAATTTATCAATCACAAAAACCAACTAGGGGTATTTTAGAAAGGAGTATTTATGAGCAGCAAGATTACCATCATTGGAGCTGGAAGCGTTGGATCTACGATCGCCTATACACTGTCGAACGAAGACATCGCGTCTGAGATTGTTCTCATCGATATTAACAAGAAAAAAGTAGAGGGAGAGGTTATGGATATCGCGCAGGGTACCTGCTTCCGCGATCCGGTCTCCATCATCGCAGGTGAGTATGAGGATGCCAAGGACTCTGATATCGTAATTATTACTTCCGGTATTGCAAGAAAGCCTGGCCAGACCCGTATTGAGCTGACCCAGACCAATGTAAACATCTTAAAATCCATCACACCGGAAATCGTAAAAGCGGCTCCGAATGCCATCTACATCATTGTAAGCAACCCGGTTGATATCATGACCTACGTGTTTACAAAGATCTCCGGACTTCCGGAAAACCAGATCCTTGGTTCTGGTACCATGCTGGATTCCGCGAGACTTCGCTGCGGACTGTCTGAACACCTCAACATTGCCCAGAAAAACATCCACGCTTACGTATTCGGTGAGCACGGCGATACTTCCTTCATTCCGTGGAGCGGCGCTTACGTTTCCGGTGTCAGTCTGGACGAGTACTACGAGACCGTAGAAAAAATGGGCAGGAACGTAACCAAGATCGACAAAGATGCTATGCTGGAGTACGTAAGAACTTCCGGCGGACAGGTTATTGCAAACAAAGGAGCTACTTTCTATGCAGTATCTGTTGCAGTATGCAAACTGGTAGCAACCATTCTTTCTTCTTCCGATTCTGTAGCAACCGTATCTTCCATGATGCACGGTGAGTACGGCATCGAGGATGTATGCTTAAGCACACTGACCCTCGTTGGACCGAAAGGCGTACAGGGCAAGATTCCGATGCGTATGACAAAAGAGGAAGTAGAAAAACTCAAAGCAAGTGCCGACGCATTAAAAGCAGTTATCGCACAGATCGAGCACTAAGAGCGGGCAATAAGCTCAAAACATAAAATTTATGGCAGTGGCAGAAAGTGCGAAAGAGCGGTATCTCCCACTGCCTTAACGTGCGCCTGAAGAAATTTTCCGCCGGGTGTACATAAAAAGAGTACCGGAAACTTTTCCGGTGCCGGACAGAAGATACCGCAGGAAAAATGGAAACCAACAGGAGCAAGTAAGAAAGGAGCAATTCCATGACCTACAGTTATTTTCCGGGCTGTACGCTGAAGAACAAAGCAAAAGATCTGGATCACTATGCCAGAGAGTGCGCAAAAGTTCTGGGATTTGAACTGGAAGAAATTGAAAACTGGCAGTGCTGCGGAGCTGTGTATCCACAGGCATCCGATGAAATCGCCACAAAACTTTCTTCGGTTCGCGCCTTAGCAGACGCCAAAGAAAAAGGACAGGATCTGATCACAGTCTGTTCCGCCTGTCATCACGTGATCAAACGCGTAAACGATGACATGGCGAATGTAGAAGACATTCAGACAAAAGTAAACAACTACATGGCTCTTTCCGAGCCATATCTTGGCGAAACGAAAGTACTTCATTATCTGGAAGTGCTGCGTGACGTCGTTGGATTTGACAAGATCAAAGAGAAAGTGGTAAATCCATTAAAAGGAAGAAAAATCGGCGCATATTACGGCTGTATGCTGCTTCGTCCGAGCACCACAATGCAGTTCGATGATCCGGAGAACCCGACAATCATTGAAGATTTTATCAAAGCCCTTGGCGCAACACCGGTCGTATATCCGATGAGAAATGAGTGCTGCGGTGGCTACATATCCCTGAAAGAAAAGAAAATGGCATCCAACATGGTAGACCAGATCATGGCGTCCGCATCCTACAAAGGAGCAGAAGAACTGATCACCGCATGTCCGCTTTGCATGTACAACCTGCGCAATAACGGAACAAAAGAAGGTCTTCCGGTTACCTACTTTACCGAGCTTCTTGCAGAAGCACTCGGCATCAAAGAGGAGGTGCAGGCATGAAAATTGTAACATCCGATGAAATCCGTGCCATCGCCGGCGTGGATACCAGAAAATGTATGAGATGCGGTAAATGCTCTGCATCCTGCCCTGCTTACAATGAGATGGACATCCGTCCGCATCAGTTCGTATCCTATGTACAGAACGGCGATGTGGAAGCACTGATGAACTCCAAGTCCATCTGGAAATGCCTCTCCTGCTTCGCATGCGTAGAGCGCTGTCCAAGAGACGTAAAACCTGCCAAACTGATCGAGGCAGTCCGTCTTTCTGTCATCCGCCAGAAAGGTGAGAATTATCTCTCCCCGGATGAAATTCCGGCACTTCTGGACGATGAGACTCCGCAGCAGCTGCTGATGAGTGCATTCCGTAAATATAGAAAGTAAAAAACAACCCATCCACAGAAAGGTGAGAGAAAAGTGCAAAGAATAGGAGTATTTGTCTGCCACTGCGGTACAAATATTGCGGCTACCGTTGATGTTAAAAAAGTTGTTGATGTCATCAGCAAAGAGCCGGGTGTTGTACATGCAGAGGATTATCAGTATATGTGTTCCGAAACAGGTCAGCAGAAAGTGATCGATGCCATTCAGAACGAGCATCTGACCGGCGTTGTTATCTGTTCCTGCTCTCCTCGTATGCATGAAGGAACGTTCCGCAAAGCAGCAGAAAAAGCGGGTCTGAACCCGTATCAGCTGGAGATTGCAAACATTCGTGAGCAGTGTTCCTGGATTCATAAAGATATGGAAGAGGCTACCGAGAAGGCCGTGATCCTGGCCCGTGCAGCCGTTGCAAAAGTTATGCTGGACACCCCGCTTACCCCGGGCGAGAGCCGCGTTGTAAAACGTGCGCTGGTGATCGGAGGCGGTATCGCAGGTATTCAGACAGCACTGGATATCGCAGATGCAGGCTATGAAGTAGATATCGTAGAGAAGACCCCGAGTATCGGCGGAAGAATGTCCCAGCTCGATAAAACATTCCCAACCCTTGACTGTTCTTCCTGTATCCTGACTCCTCGTATGGGAGAGGTAAACGCCCATGAGAAGATCAATATCTATACCTACAGTGAAGTAGAGAGCGTTGGCGGATTTGTCGGTGATTTCAAAGTAGATATCCGCAAAAAAGCAAGATACGTAGATATGGACAAATGTACCGGATGTGGTCTCTGCCAGGAGAAATGTCCATCTAAGAAAAACTTAAGTGAGTTCAACCGCGGACTGTCCACACGTACTGCAATTTACACACCGTTCGCACAGGCAGTTCCGAATGTACCGGTCATTGATACTGCAAACTGTATCCATTTCAAAACCGGAAAATGCGGTATCTGTTCCAAAGTCTGCGCAGCAGGTGCAGTAAATTACGATCAGAAAGATGAAGTAATTACAAGAGAGTACGGTGCTATCGTTGTTGCAACCGGTTTTGATACCATCAATCTGGATAAGTTTGATGAATATTATTACAACCAGAGCAAAGACGTTATTACCTCTCTTGAAATGGAACGTCTGATGAACGCTGCCGGCCCGACAGGCGGTAAAGTAGTACGTCTTTCCAATGGCGAGCATCCGAAGGATATCGTATTTATCCAGTGCGTTGGCTCCCGTGACGTAACCTGCAGAGGAAAGAGCTATTGCTCCAAGATCTGCTGTATGTACACCGCAAAACAGGCCATGCTGGTGCGTGACCATTATCCGGATGTCAATGTACATGTCTTCTACATTGATGTTCGTACCCCGGGTAAGAACTTCGATGAGTTCTATCGCCGTGCAGTAGAAGAGTTTAGCGTAGATTATATCAAGGGTCAGGTAGGAAAAGTATCTGAGGCTCCGAACGGACGTCTTCTGGTACAGGGATCCGACCTTCTGGACAACCGTCAGATCAAGATGGAAGCAGACCTTGTTGTCCTTGCAACGGCAATCGAGCCGAGTAAAGATGCAAGAAAACTGGCTACCATGCTGACTGCAAGTATGGATACCAACGACTTCTTTACCGAGGCACACGCAAAACTGCGTCCGGTAGAGTCTCCGACCGCAGGAGTTTTCCTCTCCGGTGTATGCCAGGGACCGAAAGATATTCCGGAAACCGTTGCACAGGCCGGAGCAGCTGCTGTCAAAGTAGTCGGACTGCTTGCAAAAGACAAACTGACCACCAACCCGTGTACAGCAGAATCCAATCCGCTGTTCTGTAACGGATGTGCATCCTGTGAAAAAGTCTGCCCATACGGCGCGATTTCTTACGAAGATCGTCAGGTCAACGACCACGGAATCCGCGAAACCAGACATGTGGCAGTCGTTAACGGCGCACTTTGCCATGGATGTGGTGCATGTACCGTTGCATGTCCGTCCGGTGCTATGGACCTGAAAGGATTCTCCAATAGACAAATTCTCGCGGAGGTAGATGCAATATGCCGATAGATAACAACGAAAACAAAGAATTTAAGCCAGTCATCGTGGCATTCTGCTGCAACTGGTGCTCCTACGCAGGAGCAGACCTGGCAGGTTCCAGCCGTCTTTCCTATCCGGCAGACGTAAAGATCATCCGTGTTCCATGTTCCTGCCGTGTTAATCCGCTTTTTATCTTAAGAGCTTTCCAGAAGGGTGCTGACGGAGTCATCCTCTGCGGATGCCATCCGGGAGACTGCCATTACAGCACAGGAAACTATTATGCAAGAAGACGTATGACCCTGCTGTTCTCCATGCTCGACTATCTTGGAGTTGAAAACGGACGTACCCGTGTGGAATGGGTATCCGCCGCAGAAGGTGTGAAATTCTCCCAGACCATGAACGAGTTCATTGAGCAGGTGAGAAGTCTTGGTAAAAATGTCAGATTGGAGGATTTACGATGCAAGAAAAATTAGTATCACGCGCAAAAGAGCTTCTGTCTGACGGTACCGTAGTCCGCGTTCTTGGCTGGAGAAAAGGCGATACAGATTTCAGCGCAGAGCCTGCATTTTTTGAAAGTGCCGAGAGTCTTGACGAATTTACCTATGACGGATTCTGTGGTGCCAACTTAAGCAAATACATGATTAAAGCATCAAAAGAAGAAGGAAAAACACTCGTTTTCTTAAAATCGTGCGATACCTACAGCTTTAATCAGTTAATCAAAGAGCATCGTGTGGACCGCGAGAAAACCTATATCGTTGGTGTAGGATGTGACGGAAAACTCGATATCGAGAAAATCCGTGAAGCAGGCTGCAAGGGTATTACCGCTGTAACAGAGGACGGCGATACCATCAAAGTTGCAACGGTTTATGGTGTCAAAGAGCTGAAAAGAGAGGATGTCATCCTCGAGAGATGTAAGGCCTGCAAGGGTGGAAAACATGTAGCATACGACGAGCTCGCAGAAGGCTGTGACGAGGAAAAACCGGCAAAAGAAGGCCGTTTCGAACTGGTTGAAAAGCTTGAGGCAATGGCTCCGGAAGAACGGTTCGCATTCTGGCAGAATGAGCTTTCCCGCTGTATCCGCTGTAATGCATGCCGCAACGTATGTCCGGCCTGCAGCTGTATCAAATGCGTATTTGACAATGATCGTTACGATACTGCACAGAAAGCAAACACTACGACATTTGAGGAGCAGATGTTCCACATCATCCGTGCATTCCACGTTGCCGGACGCTGCACGGACTGCGGCGAGTGTTCCCGCGTATGTCCGCAGCATATTCCGCTGCACCTTCTGAATCGTAAATTCATCAAAGATATCGATGAGTTCTACGGAGAGTATCAGGCAGGAGAAGACACTGACAGCCGTGCACCGCTCACCAACTTCACACAGGAAGATGTAGAGCCAAGTATCGTCAAGGAAAGGGGTTAAGGGATGTATCAGATTAGCAGAGAAAAAATGCCGGAGCTCCTTGCCGCTGTTGCAAAGGAGATGGATCTTTTCCTTCCGGTACAAAACAATGGAATTACCAATTTCGGTTTCTGGACCGAGGACGCGAAAGTGGATCTCGATACCTTAAAAACCGTAAAATCCCCAAAAGACGCCTTTTTCCCGCAGAGTGAAGTTCTTTACTCCTGCTATCAGAAGGCAAACAAGACCAGCATCGAGCCGGCAGCATTAAAAGATGCGCCGTTCGCTATTTTCGGCGTTCGTCCATGCGATGTCCGCGCTTTCGATGTTCTGGACCGCGTATTCTTAAGCGAGCCGGCTGACGTTTACTATGCAGCAAGAAGAGAGCACGGCATTGTGGTTTCTCTTGCATGTCATGAGCCGGAAGACAGCTGCTTCTGCAAGACCTTCGGTATCGATGCGGCAGAACCGCAGGCTGATGTTGCGATGTGGCAGGTAGCTGACGGTTATGCATGGGAAGCAAAAACCGAAAAGGGTGAGAAGCTGACAGAGCTTGTGAAAGAATACCTTACCGAGCAGGATCTTGCAAAAGAGGTTGAGGCTGAAAAAGAAGCCATCCGTACCCTGATCGACAAGATGCCAAACAGCAATCTCTCCCTCGAGGGATGGGGCGTAGGCAAGACAAAAGAGCGTTTCGATGATCCGAAATGGAAAGAGCTTTCCGATGCCTGCTTAGGCTGCGGAACCTGTACGTTCTCCTGTCCGACCTGCCAGTGCTATGATATCAAGGATTTCAATACAGGAAACGGTGTACAGCGTTACCGTTGCTGGGATTCCTGTATGTACTCTGACTTTACGATGATGGCAGCAGGAAACAACCGTACCACACAGATGCAGCGTTTCCGTCAGCGTTTCATGCACAAGCTGGTTTACTTCCCGGACAACAACGATGGAATGTATTCCTGCGTCGGATGCGGACGCTGCGTAGAGAAATGCCCGCAGTCGCTGAATATCGTAAAAGTCATCAAACGCATGGGAGGTACCAAGTAAATGTGCAATTGTAGTTGTGGAAGCGAAGAAAAGAAAAACGCTTTGCTGCCGCAGGTCGGTATCATCACAGATATCCGCCGCGAAACACCGGACGTAAAGACATTCCGTATCGTTCGTCCGGACGGCACCAAGCTGTTTGAACATATGCCGGGCCAGTGCGCAATGCTCTGCGTGCCGGGCGTTGGAGAGGCGCTGTTTTCCATTACATCCTCCCCGACAAACAAAGAGTACCAGGAGTTCTCCATCAAGGAGTGCGGTACTTTAACAAACTATCTTCATAATATGTCCGTAGGAGATGAAATCCTGGTTCGTGGACCGTACGGAAATCATTTCCCGGTAGAAACTGTATTAAAAGGACAGGACCTGCTGTTCATCGCCGGTGGTATCGGACTTGCTCCGCTGCGTTCCGTGATCAATTACGTACTGGACAATCGTGACAACTACGGTACCGTAGATATCGTTTACGGTTCCCGTTCCAAAGACGATCTGGTACAGTTAAAAGAGATCCAGGAAGTATGGGCGAAAGCAAAAGATGTCAACGTGCATCTGACGATTGACCGTGAGCAGGAAGGCTGGGACGGTCATGTAGGATTCGTTCCGAATTATGTGAAAGAACTGAACATGTCCGTTGACAAAACAGCTCTGATCTGCGGACCGCCGATCATGATCAAATTTGTTCTTCAGGGACTTCAGGAACTGGGCTATGAGAAAACACAGGTTTACACTACTTTGGAGCTTCGTATGAAATGCGGTATCGGAAAATGCGGCCGCTGCAACATCGGAGATAAATACGTCTGCAAGGACGGCCCTGTTTTCCGCTGCGACGAGATTGACGAATTACCGAACGAATATTAAACGGAGGTTGAAGAAAATGCAGGAAATGGTAAATATTTACGTTTACGGCAAGAAGTATTCCGTACCTGGCGATCTGACCATCATGACCGCTATGGAGTATGCCGGATATCAGTTAAAACGCGGATGCGGATGCCGTCACGGATTCTGCGGTGCATGTGCGACCATCTACAGAATCAAAGGAAAGAATGAGCTGAAAACCTGTCTGGCATGTCAGACACAGGTAGAAGACGGTATGTATATCGCAAGCCTTCCGTTCTATCCGATCGACAAGAGAACCTACGATATCGAAGAGATCAGCGCAGAGCAGAGAGTCATGATGGATCTGTATCCGGAAATCTACAGCTGCGTTGGATGTAATGCATGTACCAAAGGATGTCCTCAGGATCTGAACGTTATGCAGTATATCGCATACGCACAGAGAGGCGACTTCAAAAAATGTGCAGAAGAGTCCTTCGACTGCATCGGCTGCGGAATCTGTGCATCCCGCTGTCCGGCCGGAATCTCCCATCCGATGGTAGGAGAGCTGGCAAGACGTCTGAACGGAAAGTACATTGCTCCGAAAGCAGAGCATTTGAAAAACCGTGTAGAAGAGATTCACGAAGGTAAATTCGATGATCTGATTGAACAGGTGATGGGTAAACCAATCGATGAAATCCAGGAACTCTACAATAACCGTGAGATCGAGAAATAAGGAGGGAAATTCGAATGTACACACTGGCTAATATGCAGGAATCCATCAAAAAGGTGGAAGCTACCAGAGCCCAGAGAATGGCAAATGAGCCAAGAAGAATGACAGCGGATGAGAAAGATGCCCTTCTTGCAGCATATCATCCGGACTATAAAGAGGAAGGCTTCATCACCCTGAAAGTCGGCCCGAACAAAGGCGAGAAAGTTCCGACAGAGCTCGGCTATCTGCTGGAGTCCAACAGCCGTATCTTAGGTGTTGACATCGACCTTGACAAAGTAGATTACGACGTAGATGTACTCGTTATCGGTGCCGGCGGAGCAGGTTCTTCTGCAGCGATCGAGGCACATGAGGCAGGCGCTAACGTTATGATCACAACAAAACTCCGTATCGGTGATGCAAACACCATGATGGCTGAGGGTGGTATCCAGGCAGCAGACAAAGAGAATGACTCCCCGGCACAGCATTATCTTGATGCATTCGGCGGCGGACACTTTGCTGCAAGACCGGAACTGCTCCGCAAGCTCGTAATGGAAGCTCCGGATGCAATCTCCTGGCTGGAAAACCTCGGCGTTATGTTCGATAAAGATGAGAACGGCCGTATGGTAACAACACACGGCGGTGGAACATCCAGAAAACGTATGCATGCGTGCCGTGACTACTCCGGAGCAGAGATTATGAGAACTCTGCGTGATGAAGTCATCAACCGTGGTATTCCGGTCGTTGAGTTCTCATCTGCAGTAGAGCTGATCAAAGACGATAAGGGACAGGTTGCCGGTGCTGTTCTCCAGAACATGGAGACCGGAGAGTACCAGGTAGCAAAAGCAAAAACTGTCATCATCGCAACCGGTGGTGCAGGACGCCTTCACTACAACAACTTCCCAACCTCCAATCACTACGGTGCAACCGCTGACGGTCTGATCCTCGGATACCGTGCAGGTGCTCCGCTTCTGTATCAGGATACCATTCAGTACCATCCGACCGGAGCTGCTTACCCGGCTCAGATCTTCGGTGCTCTGGTAACCGAGAAAGTACGTTCTCTTGGTGCAATGCTTGTAAACGTAGACGGCGAAGCTTTCATGCATCCGCTGGAAACCCGTGACGTATCCGCAGCAAGCATTATTCGTGAATGCTCCGACGACCGCAACGAGGGCGTTGAGACTCCGCAGGGCAAGGCTGTATGGCTGGATACCCCGATGATCGATCTGCTTCACGGAGAAGGAACCATCGAGAAGAGAATTCCGGCTATGTTCCGTATGTTCATGCAGTATGGTATCGATATGAGAAAAGAGCCGATTCTGGTTTACCCGACCCTGCATTATCAGAACGGCGGTCTGGAAATCAACGGCGAAGGCTTCACCAATACGGTAAACAACCTGCTTGTAGCAGGCGAGGCTGTCGGAGGAATCCACGGAAGAAACCGTCTGATGGGCAACTCTCTGCTTGACGTTATTGTATTTGGCCGCGATGCAGGAAAAGCTGCTGCAGCAAAAGCAAAAGACGTAACGCTTGGCAAGATGAATCTGGATCACGTTGAGAAATACGCTGAGACCTTAAAAGAGGCAGGTATTGATACCGGTATGGTATCTCCGCAGCTTCTGCCGAATTATGCAGGTAAAAGACACCTGTAAAATGCAGTAACCGCGAAAAAGCGTGTCGGAAGGGGGCGGCGTTTAAAAGCCGCTTCCGGGACACGCTTTCCGTGCTGAAATCCAAAAGGTTTTTCGGTACGATAAATCATAGAAGTAAAGAAAGGTGGAGAACCCCATGCGTGAAATTCAGGCTAGTACCATTACGGATGTGGTAGAGAAACTTTGTATCGAAGCAAACTACCATCTTCCGGAAGACGTAAAATGTGCCATCACAGGCTGCCGTGCCTGCGAGGATGGCGAGATTGCAAAAGGTGTTCTGGACAAAATCGTAGAAAACTATGAGATCGCAGACGCACAGAACGTGCCGATCTGCCAGGATACCGGAATGGCATGTGTTTTCCTGGAAATCGGACAGGATGTGCACATCGCAGGAGGAGATCTTGCAGAGGCAGTCAACGAAGGTGTCAGAAGAGGATATGACAAAGGATACTTAAGAAAATCCGTTGTCAAAGATCCGGTCAGAAGAGGAAACACCGGCGACAATACACCGGCTATGCTCTACACCGAGATCGTTCCTGGCGAGCAGATCAAAGTTACCGTAGGCCCGAAAGGCTTCGGAAGCGAAAATATGAGTATGATCCGTATGTTCAAACCGTCCGCAGGTCTTCAGGGAATCAAGGATTTCATCCTGGAAGTTGTTGAGACAGCAGGTCCGAACCCATGCCCGCCTATGGTAGTCGGCGTTGGTATCGGCGGAACCTTCGATAAATGTGCACTGCTTGCGAAAAAAGCACTGATGCGCCCGATCGATTCCGAGAACCCGGATCCGTTTTACGCAGATCTGGAAAAAGAAATGCTGGAGAAAGTCAACAAACTCGGCATCGGACCGCAGGGCTTTGGCGGAAAGACCACAGCCATCGGCCTCAACATTGAGACAATGCCGACTCATATCGCGGGAATGCCGTGTGCAGTCAACATCAACTGCCATGTTACCCGTCATAAAACGGAGGTGATCTGATCATGGAAAAACATATTCAGCTGCCTTTAACAGAAGAACTGGCAAAAACACTGCATGCCGGAGATACTGTATATCTTTCCGGAACCATCTATACCTCCCGTGACGCAGGCCACAAGAGAATGTGTGAAGCGCTCGCAAGAGGAGAAAAAATCCCGTTTGATCCGACAGACGCTACGATTTACTACGTAGGACCGACCCCTGCAAAACCAGGCCAGGTCATCGGATCTGCAGGTCCTACCACCAGCGGCCGTATGGATGCGTATGCTCCAACCATGATGTCCGTAGGCGCAAGAGGAATGATCGGTAAAGGCGCACGTCTTCCGGAAGTGGTAGAAGCCATGAAGAAATATCATGGCGTATACTTCGGAGCCATCGGCGGAGCCGGCGCACTGCTTGCAAAATGCATCAAAAAAGCAGAGCTGATCGCATACGAAGATCTCGGCGCAGAGGCACTTCGCCGTCTGGAAGTAGAAGATATGCCACTGTTTGTTATTATTGACAGCTACGGAAACAATCTGTATGAGATGGGAAGAAAAGAATACTTAGAAGCGCATAAAGAAGACTAAATGTTACGTTTCGCCGGGTATCTGTGAATGATGATAACGACGAAATACAAGAGAGACCATAGAGCTGTCTGAAAAAATCAGACAGCTCTTAAGCTGGAAAGACATCAGGGCATTAACACTTGCAAGCGACTTTCGGCAGAAAAAGAAATGAAAGAGGAAGAAAAACATGACTGTAGAAATGATAAGCCACTTACTGGAAGCACTGATGATCCTGTGCTTTGGCCTGTCCTGGCCGCTGTCCATTTATAAATCCTGGACTTCAAGAACAGCAAAAGGAAAGAGCCTTTACTTTGAGGTGTTCATCTGGATCGGATATATTTTCGGTATTGCCAACAAATTTATCAGCTATATGAACAATCCGGACAAAGACTGGATCTTTTTCCTTGCATGGGCTTTCTATTTCCTGAACATTGCAGAGATCACCGTAGATATGGTGCTGTACTTCCGCAATGTGAAACTGGATAAGAAAAGAGAAACAGAGAAATAAAAAACAGCGGAATACAGTTAAACTTACAGAATCCCCGGCGGTGCGGCATTTGAT
>NZ_QUGQ01000001.1:0-77521 GCF_003479155.1 Blautia sp. AF19-1 | reverse complement strand
AACTTACAGAATCCCCGGCGGTGCGGCATTTGATGCGGCATCGGCGGGGATTCTTACGTTTTGCTTAAAATATCTTACGATTTCTGAGATCGCTTGCAGGGGGGGAAGGATTCTGTATAATGGAGTTATCAAGAGACGATCGGTGTAAGAGAAAGGAGGATTTTTATGAAACAATATGCATGGATCATGGCAGCATGCCTGACGGCAGCGATGGTAAGCGGATGCGGAGTAGCTCAGAAAGGTGAGGCGGGAAATCGATCAGAAAGTACAGCTGCGAGTTCAGAAAGATCGGGGGATGCTGTGCCGGAGGGTGCGGAAGCAGAGAACGAAAAAGGTGCCACGGCAGTGAAGCTCTCAGAAGGAGAAATTTACCGGGATGATTTCGACGGGGATGGGAAGGAAGAAGAATTTTCCTTTACCTTTGAGGGGGATGGAAAGGACAATCATAATCTGGAGCTTTATGCTTATACGATGCAGATGAACTGTGACGGTCTGGTATATCAGAAAGAACTGTATGGCGGATATGAAGAGACGTGGATGATTCGAAGTGCAGATGGTGATCATTATCTGTATCAGGAATCTTATGGCGAAGATCTCATGCATTCTGTGACGGTTTTTCGGGTAACATCTGATGAAATTGCAGAAGCGGGAAAAGCAGAGGGAAGAATCGGAGACGAAGGAATTCAGGATGTGAATGCATTCCAGTGGGCTGACAGGATCTATATGCTTGGGACATATGCAGGATATCGAACGGTTGGTGTTGGGGCAGATGGACTTCCAGAGGCAAAAGAAGATGCCTATACAATCGGATGGCTGACAGGACCGCTGGTTGTCAAGGAGGGAACGACCCTGACGGCAGAAATTTTTAACAGCAATGGAAACCCGGAAAACATCGTGCTTACGACCGGAACAGAGCTGACTCCGAAAAAGACAGATGGAACAACGTATGTGGATGCAGAACTTTCCGATGGAACGATGTGCCGAATCCATATAGAAACTGCGGAAGGTTTTCCACATACGATTGACGGTGTCGATGAACATGAATATTTTGAGTCAATTCCATACGCAGGATGACCCACACCGCCAAAAGAAGGGATTGCGGGAACGCAGAAAGCAGGGTATACTTGTGTATAGAATCTGCTTGACTTAAAGTGCACTTCATAGTTTAAAATAAAGAAAGCTGGAGATTTGCCGTGTCAGAAAAGAGAAGGTTCTGGCAGAGCAGAGGTTTCGGCTTTCTTTTTATGTTGTACCGTATGTGGGTGTGAAAGAAAAGGGAAAAAAGAAAAACGAGGTGAATGTTTTGGAGGCAAGAGAAGTATTAGAAAAAGTAAAAAACAACGAAATCTCGATCGAGGAGGCAGAGAAATATTTCAAAAAAGAGCCGTTCGAGGAGATGGGATATGCGAAGCTGGATACGCACCGTGAAATCCGGAGCGGATTTGCGGAGGTCATTTTCTGTGCGCGGAAGGCGGATGAACATCTGCTGAAGATTTTTACGCGTCTGTACGAGCAGGATGGGGAGGTCTTCGGAACGAGAGCCAGTGAGCATCAGTATGAGCTGATCCGGGAAAAGTTTCCGGAAGTGGTGTATGATCCGCTGTCCCATATTTTAAAAATAGAAAAGAAAGACAAGAAGCGGATCGGAAAAATTGCGGTCTGTACGGCTGGAACTGCGGATATTTCCGTTGCCGAGGAGGCGGCGCAGACCGCAGAATACTTCGGTGCAAACGTTGAGCGTATCTACGATGTCGGTGTGAGCGGTATCCACCGCCTGCTGTCGCGTCTCGATACGATTCAGAGCGCCAACTGCGTTGTAGCCGTTGCCGGAATGGAGGGGGCGCTGGCGAGCGTGCTCGGCGGCTTGGTGGACAAGCCGGTGATTGCTGTTCCGACATCCGTTGGCTACGGG
The DNA here is from genome assembly GCF_003479155.1 of Blautia sp. AF19-1. Classification (NCBI taxonomy): domain Bacteria; kingdom Bacillati; phylum Bacillota; class Clostridia; order Lachnospirales; family Lachnospiraceae; genus Blautia; species Blautia sp. AF19-1. Next base: position 75,609 of record NZ_QUGQ01000001.1, on the reverse strand, counting down.
GCCAGCATGAACGGTCTTTCGGCGCTGCTTACGATGATCAATTCCTGCGCGAACGGAATTGCTGTCGTGAATATCGACAACGGCTATGGAGCCGGATATATTGCAACACAGATTAACAGAATGGGAGTACATCAAGATGAGTAAAAGTTTATATCTGGAGTGCGGGAGCGGAATCAGTGGGGATATGACCGTTGCAGCGCTGCTCGACCTGGGAGCAGACCGGGAAGTGCTGGAGAAATCACTGGAAAGCCTGAAACTGCCGGGATACGAAATTGCGATTACAAGAGTGAAAAAGTCGGGGCTGGATGCCTGCGATTTCAATGTGATTCTGGATGCAGAGCATGAGAACCATGATCACGATATGGCGTATCTGCACGGGGATGGGGCGGAAGTGAATGACCATCCACATGATCACGAGCATCATCATGACCACGATCACACAGGGGAGCATCATCACCATCATGAGCACCGCGGGCTGCCGGAGATTCTTGCGATTATCCGCAGCGGCGGTCTGACACCGGGAGCAAGAGCGCTGGCGGAGCGGATTTTCCAGATTCTTGCCGAAGCGGAAGCAAAAGCCCACGGCGTGCCGCTTGATCAGGTGCATTTCCATGAGGTGGGAGCTGTCGATTCCATCGTGGATATTGTGGCTGCCGCTGTCTGCCTGGATAACCTGGCGCCGGATGAAGTTATCGTGACGGGTCTCAGCGAGGGAAGCGGCTTTGTCAGATGCCAGCACGGCATGATTCCGGTTCCGGTACCGGCTGTTTTAAATATCGTACAGGCACATGGCCTGACCCTCGTTCCGACCGGAATCCAGGGTGAACTGGTCACACCGACCGGAGCAGCCATTGTTGCGGCAATCCGTACCAAAGAGACACTGCCGGCATCCTTCAAATGTACCAGAACAGGTCTTGGCGCCGGAAAACGGACGTATGAGCGCCCGTCACTGCTGCGTGCGATGATGCTCGAAACAGAAGAAAACGACGAGAAAGATACGATCTGGAAGCTGGAGTGCAACATTGATGACTGCACCGGCGAGGCGCTCGGCTACTGCATGGGAAAACTGCTGCGATCAGGCGCAAGAGATGTCCATTACATCCCGGTCTATATGAAGAAAAACCGCCCGGCTTACCAGCTGGATGTAATCTGTGATGATACAACGCGGGAGACGTTGGAAAATATCATATTCGCGGAGACCACCACAATCGGCATCCGCCGCTGCCGGATGGAGCGCACCGTGATGAAACGCGAGTTTGCGACAATCGCAACCGAGTACGGCCATGCGACAGTCAAGATCTGCCGCCACGGCGAGATCGAAAAAATTTATCCAGAGTACGAGAGTGCCGCAGTAATTGCAGAAAAAAGCGGCATGCCGGTCGGCGAGGCTGGTGCGTGGATCGTACAGAAATATAAAGAAGGAAACAAAAAAGCATGAGATATTTAAAACCACATTTTTACGACCAGTTTGTATGCACCGCCGGAGACTGCCCGGATACGTGCTGTGCCGGCTGGCAGATCGTGATCGACGAGGATTCCCTGGAGCGGTATGGAAATGAGAAGAGTGAGTTTGGAAAGCGCCTGCGCAATTCGATCGACTGGGAGGAAGAGTGTTTTTACCAGAACAACCGCCGCTGTGCCTTTCTGAATGATGAAAATCTCTGCGATCTTTACAAGGAACTGGGGCCGGATTCCTTATGCGACACCTGCCGCCTTTACCCGCGCCATACGGAGGAGTATGAGGGTCTGCGTGAATTATCCCTGTCCCTTTCCTGCCCGGAAGCTGCACGGATTATCCTGTCCTGCAAAGAGCCGGTGCGCTTTCTGGAGGAGGAGACCGACGAGGAGGATGATTTTGAAGAGTTTGACTTCATGATGTTCTCCCAGCTGGAAGACACGAGAGATGTTTTGTTCCGGATTCTGCAGAACCGCGAACTGCCGCTGCAGGAGCGCATGACGGCGGCAGAGCAGCTCGCAGAACAGTATCAGATCTGTATGGAGGAGCAGCGGGAGTATGATATCGATGACCTGCTTCGGAAGTATGAAAAGCATCTGGAAGAGGGAACCTTAAGCGAGTGCGTGGCGGAGAGCCTTGCGGAAAAAGGTGTGGATGCTGCATCCTTTCATGCATATGACCGCCAGGTGAAGGAACTTGCCGTTCTCCGCGGTCTCGAGCGTCTTCGTCCGGAATGGGATACTGTGCTTGACGGCACAGAAAAAGCGCTGTATCAGAACGGAGAAACCGCTTATCAGGCCATCTGTGAAGAATTCCATCGCACCTGGGGCGCTGCAGGTGAACGCCGTGCAGAGTGGGAAAGCATCGGTGAGCAGCTTCTGATGTTTTTCGTCTACACCTATTTTTGCGGCGCCGTCTACGACGATATGGTCTGTTCCAAAATGGAACTCGCGCTGTTCTCTGTCCGTTGGATTCAGGAAATCTTGGTTGCACGGTGGCTGGAAAATGGAAAAACGCTTTCCATGCACGACATCGAGGAGATTTCCTGGAGATACGCGCGCGAGGTCGAGCATTCCGACGATAATCTGAATGCTCTTGAGGACTGGCTCTTTGAAACCTATGCGCCGGAAGGATGCGTACTGGAAGAGGAATAGCCCTGATATCCGAGGAGTTCCCTGTACATATTCCCCGATCTGTGCTAGGATAAAGATGTTGTACAGAAAGAGAAGAGGGAAAATTATGCAGGAAAAACAAAAGAAATGGATTCTGCGCATTGCGCTTTATCTGATTGGAATTATGGTGCTGGCACTCGGCATCACACTGAATACGAAGACAAACCTCGGCGTATCGCCCATCATCTCCATGCCGTACGCCGTGGCACAGATCTTCGGCTATGAAACAGGAACCGCCGTTTTCGTGGCGTATTTGATCTTCATCGTACTGCAGATCGTACTGCTGAAAGGAAAATTCCCGCCGTTCCAGTTCTTACAGGTTGCCGCAAGTTATCTGACGAGCGCCTTTATTACCATCTTCGACCGGATCATCCCGACCCCTGATCAGATGGGAATGCGGCTTCTCGTCCTTGCCCTTGCCATCATCCTGACCGGAATTGGCGCCGCCGTCACCGTAGACGTCAACATCATCCCAAACCCGGCCGACGGCCTGGCAAGAGTTCTCGGCGAGCGCTGCGGAAAGAACATGGGTTTCGGAAAAAATCTTTTTGATTTCTCCGCCATCGTCATTTCCCTTGCGATCGGCTTCGTCGGAACCGGCCGCCCGGTAGGAATCGGAATCGGCACTGTTATAGCCATGGTCTGCACAGGAAGAGTTATCGCGGCATTCAATCATTTCACAAAAAAGAAAATAGAAGAAATCACCATCGCCTGAGTGATCCATGCCCTGTCGAAAAACCTTGAGTTTTCGGTGGGGGTTTGTTATAATGAAAGACAGCGAAAGAAAAATTTTTTGATTTGTCATAAGGCGTTTGTTTGCGTTATGAGAAGTGCGAAGGAGGAAGTGGCAAATGAACTTAGTTATTACGATGAGCCGCCGGTTTGGTACTGGGGCGAGTATTATTGCGAAAGAACTTTCCGAGAGACTGCATATCCCGGTATATGATAAGGACGATGTAGAGCACGGCATGCGTGAAAATGCCTTTGAATCTGAGGCGGATGCGATCCGCGAGCTGGCGAAACAGCCGTGTATTATCATTGGACGGTGTGCTTCGGAGTTTCTGAAAGATAAAAGCAACGTCATCAATATTTATGTCTGCGCGGACAAAGAGGATCGGATCAAACGTATCATGAAGCTGTTTTCCCTGACAAGAGAGGCGGCTGAGGTGATGCTGGAAGAGACAGACAAGCAGCGTGCCGAGTATTATTACAAAAATACCGGAAAGACATGGGGAGATGTCAATAACTACCATATGATCCTGAATACCTCGGATCTTGGCATCGAGAACTGTGCCGATATTCTGATGCGGTATTTTGAAATGAAAGATTATATCTAAGAGATATTTAAAAAGAAATACATAAAAAATCAGGTGCTTCCCGAAAAAGAGAAGCACCTGATTTTTTGTGCGGTTTAGTAAGCCTGATACGTATTGCCATAACTCCGGCTGGAGAAGTAATTCTGTTTCAGAACCAGGAACAGTTCGGCATCGGTTGCATATTTGTACGGATACAGATAGAAAATACCGACAAGATTGCAGGTGATTCCGGAAAGAATATACCATCCGATAAAGGAGAGATCAAGAATAAATGTATTCATCTTTTCACCGTTCATCATTTCACGGCTGATGCGGAATGCTTCTTCGGTCGAAAGTTCCGGGTAGTCGGCGAGAAGATAAGGAACCATGCGGTATTCATAAGCTTTCACAATTCCAGGAATCAGAAGAAGCAGCGACCAGAGGAATATATAAAGATTTTTTAAAAACAGAGTCCACACAGTTTTTCCATAGTAGCCGTTCTGGAATCCAAACAGTATGTTGCCAAGTCCCGCTTTTTCCATCGAGTTTTCAATGAAAAACCTTGAGCCTCCTACCTCAAATGGTGCAAGAACAAAAATACGGATCAGAATAAAGGCAAGACCAATGACAAGAAGTACAATGCCGCTGAAGACAGTAAAAACAAATTTAACCGGTCCAAGCGGGGTGAATCTTTCTGCAAAGGATTCCACATTGAAGTTATCGGAAGAAATCGTAAATCCAGATATACCGACCGAGTTAGTCTGATGGCTGTCATTGTTGGAATTTCCAGAATTAGAAGTACCGCTTCCGACCAGCAGAGTCAGAATCAAGGCGGCTACCACACAGATCCAGTAATTGCGTAAAAATGCGGCTTTTCCGCGGGTTTTCAGTTCCTCTCGAGTCCACATAAAAAAGACCTCCCTCTTAATGTAAGTGTAAACAGCAGACAATTCTGCCAAGTCACGATTATCTTACCATGGGGCAGGTGAAACATCAAGACAGCTTAAGGAAAGTTTAAGAAATTGGCAGAAAGATTAAAGTGGAAATGTGCATTCTTAAATAAAGATTTTACTTGTGAAGCGGGGATGAATGTGCTATAATCTCTCCGGTGCGTCAGAACGCAGCGGGGCCGGGTTTCTCCGGGGTGCGTTCTGAAAAAAAAGAAACCTGTACGTTGAATTGACAAAGAGAGCGAGGAATTTACGTGTATCTGACAAAGGACGAGTTTCTGCAGAAATTTGGAATTCTGCCGCAGGAATTTGAAGAAGCAGATATTTCCTGGGAAGAACTGCTGGAAATTGCGGATGATTATGAACGGCACCGGCCGACGCTGGAAAAGATCCGAAAAGAATTTGTGGCAGAATTTCTGCAGGACAAGGAAAAAGAGATCGGACTGCAGTCGTACCACAGCCGCCTGAAGGACACCGAACATCTGGTGGAAAAGCTGGTGCGTAAGCGTCTGGAAAATTATGCAAAATACCGGAAAATGGATGCGACAAACTATATGCGTTATGTGACAGACCTGATCGGAATCCGGGGACTTTTGCTGTATCGGGAGGACTGGGTAAACTTCCATAAATATATTACCCACTGGTTTAAAAACGATCCGGAAAAATACATCCGTGATTACGGCCGTGACTACGACAAAAATGCGTCGGGCTATATGGCAGAGCCGCCGAAAGTCCATACAAGACTTGGCGATTACGCCGACATCTATATGAACTGGATTCCGGAGGAGAACATTCTGGACCGGAAACATTACCGTGCGGTGCATTACATTGTCGTTTACCGCGGCGTCTACATTGAAATTCAGATTAAGACGCTGTTCGAGGAGGGCTGGGGAGAGATTGACCACAGCATTCTTTATCCGCGGCGCAAGGGAAACGCCATGCTGACAGAGTTTTCCGAGCTGCTGAACCGTCTGGCGGGCATGGGAGATGAGATGGGATCGTTCTACCGCCGTCTCCAGGTTGTGCCGGATGAGAAGTTCCAGAGCAAGGAAACGATCGTGCGCAAGCGTGAATTAAAACCGCAGGTCAAGGCAGCGGTGGAAAAACGCGATCTGAACGAAATTCATACGATGGATGATGCCGTCTGGAGCATACTGAAAGAATAAAACTGCTTTTTAGACATGGGAAAGGATAAAAAATGGATGGAAGAAACACGGGCCGCATGGGCTTCTCTCATGCAGCAGAGGACTCTGCGGAGAATATGATGGCGGCAGTCAAAGCCGGAAAAATCCGAAAACATCTGATGGGAAATACTTCGCCGATCCGCTATGGAACGATGGAAAAGCGCGAGATGACCGAATATACCGACTTTGTCCGGACGAAACTCTGTTATGAAATTCTGAATCTGCCCGGGGAGGAAAAATGAATACAATAGAAAAAATATATACAAACTACGACGGACTCCTGGAAGAATTTTCTGAGGAAGTAATCCAGAGCCGTTATGCCGTTTTTTATGAAGAGATCGAGGAATTTGCCAAAAGTCTCGGCATTCGCGAGAAAATCCAGATCAGTGAATCGCTGTTAAGCCATGCGGTGCTGGACTATTTCACGGATATTTCCCGCCTGAAACATTTTCACCAGGCGAAACATATCAATTCGCTGAAAGTAATCTCCTATGAGACATACTGGCTGCTGCGGAGAAAACCGATCCAGATTCTGGTGGAGGATGAGACATCGGATGCGATGGCATTTCTGAATGAAAAATTTGTCTTTTCCCGCATTGCAAAGTATCTGATGGGTGACGGAAAACGGGTGATTTTAAGCCCGGAAACGAAAAAGAGCTTCTTGAACTATCTGGATTCCCTGTTTTATTACTTGAAATACCGCAATTACGATGCGGAAATGCTCGAGATGATGCTGATGGGCTTCAAAGCGGGCGTTCTGGTGGCGGACGATTTAAAAGAGCAGGAATCCTGAGAACGGGCGAAAGCAGAATACAGTAAAATAGGATGAACACAGAAAGAACCGGACGGGGCTGCAGGCCGCTGTCGGGTTCTTTTTTTGCACAGCTCTGCATAAAGTGCAAAGAAAACGTTGTGATGTACGGGGAAGGAAAATGAGTGCAGACAATCTGGAAAAAATCCATGCATTTCTAAAAAAGGCGAATGAAATCGCCTGGGGGCCGCCGCTTCTTTTTCTGCTGCTTGGGACAGGCATTTTTCTGATGATCCAGCTTCGTGCGCTGCCGGTTCGCCGTCTGGTTTTTGCACTTCGGACAGCGTTTGGTCGCAAAGCGAGGCGCACCGGGGAACCAACAGAAGCAGGTGTTTCGCCGTTCGCATCGTTGATGACGGAACTGGCAGCAGAGATCGGGACAGGCAATATCGTGGGCGTTGCCTCGGCGATGGCACTTGGCGGTCCGGGAGCACTGGTGTGGATGATGCTGGCAGCGGTGATCGGGCTTGCACTGAAATTTTCGGAGAGCTTTCTTTCTGTGAAGTACCGGATGCAAAAGAAAGACGGGACCTACTGCGGTGGTCCGATGGTAACGCTGACGAGAGCCTTTCCAGAGGAAAAACTGGCAAAGGTGCTGGCTGTATTTTTTTCCGGGAGTGCCGTTCTGGTATCGCTCGGAATGGGAAATATGACGCAGGCGAACTCGATTGCGCTGGCGATGCAGGATACCTTTGGCGTGGAAAGAGAAAAAAGCGCACTGGTACTGACGATTCTTCTGCTGCTCGTTGTGACAGGCGGACTGCGTTCCATTGCAAAAGCGGCGGAGGTATTGGTACCGGGTATGGCGCTTTTTTATCTGGGCGGGGCAGGAATTGTGATCTGTCTGCATGGTGGAGAGCTACCTCGAACGCTGTCTGAGATGGTGCAGAATGCGTTTTCTTTCCGGGCGGCATCGGGAGGCGCAGTGGGAGCCGGAATTGCCCTGCTGCCGCCGGCTCTGCGGTATGGGATTTCCCGCGGTGTGTTTTCCAATGAAGCGGGGCTGGGAGCAGGCGGAATCAGTGCCGCTGCGGCGCAGACGGACGATCCGGTGCGGCAGGGATATATCAGTATGACCGGTGTGTTTGTTGATACCATGGTAATCTGCCTTGTGACCGGTCTTGCCGTCGGAGTGACCGGTGCGGCAGAGCGGGCAGCGGAAGCGGAAAAAGCGGATGGCGCGGCGATGGTAATCCGGGCATTTGAAAGTGTGTTCGGACCGGCGGGAGGTTATCTTGTTACGATCGGGATTCTGCTGTTCGCGTTTGCAACGATGGCGGGCTGGGCCTACCAGGGGGAGCAGGCGTTTGTCTGGCTGGTGAAAAAGGAGAGTTTCGGAATGGTTTACCGTGTTTTCTTCTGCTTTGCAGCATCAGCAGGATGTGTCTGTATGGCAGAAATCGTCTGGAACTTTGCAGAGCTTGCCAATGCCTGCATGGCGGTGCCGAATCTGATTTGTGTGCTGCGGCTCTGGAAAACAGTAAAAGAAGGGGCAGTCAGGTTTGAGAGCAGCATAAAAAAGTCGGAACAGAGGAAAAACGGAGGCAGGGGAGGAACATGAGAAAACGTATTCAGGCAGATTTCACGGTGAGCTGGTTAAGAGAGCCAAAAGAATAGCCCATTTCTTCCCACTTTGTCAGCAGCTCATCGAGAATCTCCGCGTTGGTGGATGAGGTATTATGAAGCAGGACGATGGCACCGGGATGAATGCGTCCGGTCAACTTTTTGAAAGCCTCCTCGTGGGTCGGCTGCTGATCCTGGTACCAGTCTACATAGGCGAGACTCCAGAAAAACGTCTGGTATCCGAGGTCCTTTGCCATCTGCAGGTTCTGTGTGCTGTATTTTCCCTGCGGCGGCCGGTAAAATTTCACCATTTCCTGGCCGGTGGTTTCCTGATAAAGTGTGGAGACTCGGTTCAGTTCTTCTGAGAAGGCTTCCTGCGTGGAGATTTTGGACATATCCGGGTGCGACCAGGTGTGGTTTCCGACGATATGGCCTTCCGCTGCCATACGTTTGACAAGATCCGGCTGGTCGGAGAGAAAATTGCCGACGACAAAGAACGTTGCGGGAGCCTGATGCTTCTGGAGCGCATCAAGAATCGTTGGTGTATTGCCGTTTTCATAGCCGCAGTCAAACGTCAGATAGATGATGTTTTCTTCCGGTGAAGCGGCAAACCAGGCGTTGTAGGCGGCAAGCTCTTCGGATGTAGCATTGCCGACGGGAGTCTTCCCTTTTTCCGGGAAGGAGAGCCCCCAGTTTTCGGCAGCAGAGGAGAGGACGGGCATCGAAACGGAAGAAACAGGTGTCTCCGGCGCAGCAGAGAGAAAAACTGGGGCTGCCTTTCGGAGCGCACGGCAGGTAAAGTGGGACAGAACAGAGCCAAAAAGGAAAGCGGAGCAGAAAAAAGCGGCGGCGATACCGGCTTTTTTCAGGATCCGGCGGGAAAGGGGTGAAAGAGAACGCATAAAATCCCCCTCCAGGACTTTTTGAGACAATATATGTATGGATGAAAGAAAACATGCGGCACACATCTGTTTGACTTTACCTGCAATCTATGTCACAATGGAGGTAGAGTGGATGGAAAGGGCAGAGAAAAACAAGATGACAAAATATGAGGTTTTAAAAAAGTACTTCGGTTACGATTCCTTCCGGGAGGGGCAGGAGATGCTGGTGGATGCGCTTCTGAACGGACAGGACGTGCTCGGCATCATGCCGACCGGAGCAGGAAAATCGCTGTGTTATCAGATTCCGGCGCTTCTGCTGCCAGGAATTACCCTGGTGGTATCACCGTTGATTTCTCTGATGAAGGATCAGGTATCGACCCTGAACCAGGCGGGGATTCACGCTGCGTTTCTGAACAGCTCCTTAAGTGCGGCGCAGTACCGGAAGGCACTCGGCTTTGCCATGGAGGGCCGGTACAAGATTATTTATGTCGCCCCGGAACGCCTTCTGACACCGGAATTTTTGTGCGCGGTGCAGTCGATGGAAATTTCGATGATTAGTGTTGATGAGGCACACTGTATTTCCCAGTGGGGTCAGGATTTCCGCCCAAGCTACCTGAAAATCACAGAGTTTGTCGAGCAGCTTCCCGCACGGCCGGTGATCGGTGCCTTTACGGCAACGGCAACAAAAGAGGTACGGGATGATATCGAAGCACTGCTGTCTTTGCGTGATCCGGTACGTCTGGTCACAGGCTTTGACCGGAAAAATCTGAAATTTACGGTACAGCAGCCGAAAGATAAATTCGCAGCCGTGGAATCATTCCTTGCAGAGCACGAGGCGGACTGCGGAATTATTTACTGTCTGACCAGAAAAAATGTGGAGGAGGTCTGTGAGAAACTCGAGCAGAAAGGATATTCTGTCACAAGATACCATGCGGGTCTCTCTGACCTGGAACGGAAGGAAAACCAGGAAGATTTTATTTATGACCGGAAGCAGATCATGGTAGCGACAAACGCTTTTGGTATGGGAATCGATAAATCGAATGTGCGGTACGTCATCCATTATAATATGCCGAAAAACATGGAAAGCTATTATCAGGAGGCCGGACGAGCAGGCAGGGACGGCCTTCCGGCGGAATGTATTCTGCTGTACGCGGGACAGGACGTCATCACAAACCAGTTTTTTATCGAAAACATGGCGCAGGAGAGTGAGGATCCCGAGACGACAGCGCTGATCCGTCAGCGGGAGGAGGAACGGCTGAAGAAAATGACGTTTTACTGTTTCACCCATGAGTGCCTCAGAGATTATATCCTGCGGTATTTCGGGGAATACGGTTCCAATTACTGTGGAAACTGTTCCAACTGCCTCTCGGAATTTGAAACGGTGGATGTGACAGCGGCGGCAAAGGCAATCCTTGGCTGTGTGCGGGAATGCCGTCAGCGCTACGGCACGACGGTGATTCTCGATACCCTGCACGGTGCGAATACCGCGAAAATCCGCCAGTACCGCATGGATGAAAACTCCCATTACGGGGAACTGGCAAAAGAGCCGGTCTACCGGCTGCGGCAGATCTTAAATGAACTGCAGGTCCGGGAATATCTCTATGTAACGGCCGACACATACAGCATTGTGCGCCTGTTGCCAAAAGCGGCGGAGCTGCTGGATGAGGACGGCACGATGCTGATGAAGATGGCAAAAGAAGAAAAACGGATTCCGAAAGCCGCAAAAGAGAAGACAAAGACAAAAACCTCGGCAGCGGCAAAGGATCTTTCCAACGAGGAGGCCGCGGTATTCGAAAAACTGCGGGCACTCCGGATGGAGCTTGCAAAGGAGCATAAAGTGCCTCCGTATATTATCTTCTCGGATAAAACACTGATCCAGATGGCGATGGAGAAACCGTCCAACAAAGAGGAAATGCTGGCGGTCTCTGGTGTCGGCGAGAGCAAATTTGAAAAGTACGGGGAACCGTTTCTTGCATGTCTTGCAGAAAGATAAAACAAGTCGTGTAAAAAAAACGGGAAAACAACAGGAAAGGAAGAATACGCTTATGAAAAAAGAAAACGCAGTTATTTTTGGAGTGACCGGTGTTGTAGTTGCCGCCGTGCTGATTGGAGGCGGAATCTATATGAAAACGGAACGGGACCGAAATCTGAATGCAGATACAGCAAGTACTGCAGCGGACAGCAATAGGGCAGAAGAAGTACAGAAAGCCGTATTTCTTGCAGAAGATTCCGGGTTATGGTACCTGGGAGATCTGGAACACGGAAACATCTATGTGACACATACACCGTCCGACACACTTTGCGATGAAAATGGAAATGCCATTGATCCGTCCGAGATCAAAAAAGGAGATTTTCTTCAAGTGGAGGGCGACGGTATTATGCTGAACTCTTATCCGGGACAATATCCGGGCATCAGCCGTATTATGAGAATCAGCGGCGGTACGGAGGCGGATGCAGAAAAATTCGATGAGGAACTTTCCCAGATTCTGCCGGAAAAGGATCCATCGGAAATTCCGTTTCTGAGTCTGTGCTACACACAGCCAAATGCCCAGGTGACAGCTATGGCAACACAGGGAGGTTATACCTGGTCTTATGTTGATGAGGACGGCAATGGTCAGAACGTCGTTGCGGACAGTGCGTTCATTCTGGAATGGACGGAACTGAATGATCTGAATACAGCAAATGACGAAGGAAAAACCGATCTGGAGCTTGTCTTCTCGGAGGAGCCGGATTCTGTCACAGCAGAAAGATGGCCGGCCGAAGACCGGGGGCAGAACTTTGGCAATGGTTACCCGGAGGGAGAAAGCGTTTCTGTGGAGCATGCGGAGAGCTGGAGCATTCCGGGAGCCGAGGCCGGCTACATCTACGAAGTGGACGCGGTATTCGAAAATGGAACCGTGTCATACGGATTTGAAGTGAAAAAGTAAAAAAAGACTTTCTTTTTCCGTGACATTATGCTATTTTTACTGTGAAAACAGAAAAATGCAATGTGCCATACGGCATAAGCAGCTGACTTTTCAAAAATCAGAATCCGTTTGACCGGAGGATGCGAGGAGGAATTTGTATGAAGTTAATTGTTGCTGTATTACGGAAAGAGGACGAGGTAGACACTATTGCCGAGTTGAACAAAAAAGGCTTTTTTGTGACGGAGCTTGCCACGACCGGCGGTTTCCTGAAGGAGAAGAACACAACACTGCTGATCGGAACCGATGATCATAAGCTCGACGCTGTGCTTGCGATCTTAAAACAGGAAGCAGGGCTTCGGAAAACAGTTACCTATGCGGCCACCCCGATGGAAAGCGGAAACTTCTGCCCGGGCGGAAATTACTCTGTTCCGATTGATACCCAGACAGGAGGCTGTACTGTGTTTGTGCTGAACATGGAACAGCTGGAAAAGTTCTAAGACTCTAAAGATTTTTAAATTCCGGCATATGATCCCGGTAGTGGAGCGGCAGATGCGTACGCTGACAGTCGGGATTGGAACGCTCTTTGATGGCAATTGCGGTGAAAAATCCTTTCCAGAGTTCTTCGTAAGGGTCCGAAGTGGATTCCGTGAGGGAAAGGCGTTCTATTTCATCCGGAGAAAGACGGGTCAGATAAAAGGGCCGGTCAGCGGGATGCACGACGGCAAGCTGCCGGTTATCATCGAGAATCATCCAGTTTTCTGAGGGGAGCCGGTCAGAAAAATGGGGAGCGACCAGGGTCAGCACATTGGCTTTCGGGGAAATATGCGAGACCAGGATCGGAAAACCGGAGGAAATATTTGCAAAACGGATAAATTCCCGGAACGAATGCGCTTCATTTGTGACCTGACGGGAAAATTCAAAAGCGTGGAATACCGCCGGTTCCTGCAGCATATGCAGGGTATCCTTTCCATAGGAAAAGCCGTAGAGCAGAAAACGATAAATGATGTCGGGAGCGTCGCTTCTCTCGGACATTGCACAGAGATAGACGAGCCGCCAGGCTGCTGCGCCGATCTTCTTTTGAATGGATCGCGTGACGCTGGCGGCTTTTTCTGTGTCCGGCTCAACATGGCAGTAATCGCAGAACAGCTCCAGATTGCCGACTGGTTCCGTCATCAGCCGTACATTGCGGTAGCCGAGACGGGAATTCCAGGCTTCATAGATGCAGGTCAGGATCGACGCAAGATCCGGGCTGCAGGTGTAAACAGTCATAATAAAATCCTTTCTGAAATCAATTGATACAGACAACAGCCTTCTGCAAAAAGCGCAGATACAGCAAAAAGGCTTTTCCGTGAGAAGAACGCCCGGGATTATATATGCCCAGGTACGGCAGCATCAAACAGAGAAAGCTGCTGATACTGTTCCGGATGGGAAACCTCCCAGTTGGAGGCGGCTTCCTCTCCCGTGAGCTGCCGGGTCAGAAACTGCTGTTCCAGCCGCATGTGATACATCATTTTTCCCTCGCAGGTGATAAAATATTTGGCGCGTTTCAGCACCACACCGATCTTTTTCAGGTGCTCAAATGAAAGATGGGAGCTTCTGCGGCTCTTTACAATCCGCATGGCCGATTTCGGCCCGATGCCGGGAACGCGCAGAAGGTCGGTATACTCAGCCGTGTTAATCTCCACCGGAAACAGCTCCATATGGCGCAGCGCCCAGTCGCATTTCGGGTCGAGCTGTGCATGAAAGTTCGGGTGGGCTTCATCGAGCAGTTCATCCGCCTGAAAACCGTAGAAGCGGAGCAGCCAGTCTGCCTGATAAAGGCGGTGTTCCCGAAGAAGCGGCGGCTTGGTTTCACGTGAGGGCAGGGCGGAATCCTCGTTGACCGGAATGTAGGCGGAGTAAAAGACGCGCTTCAGGTCATACTGCTGGTAGAGAAGCTGTGAGGTGGAGAGAAGCTGGTAATCGTTTTCCTTTGTCGCACCGATGATCATCTGCGTGCTCTGGCCGGCAGGAACGAAGGGAGCAGAGCGTTCCTTTTCCGGCAGCGACCGCGCGGAGGAAGAAGAGATCCAGCCCAGATCGGCAGCGGAGGCGGAAATCTGCTTTCGTGTATCGAAAATGGAGTGGGAGAGATAGCGGTTTCCCGAGGAACGCTCTAAAAAAGCACTTTTCCCTGCGGTCAGCCGGTAATCTACAATACCGGACTGGATCTGGCGCATGGGTTTTAAAATCGCTTTCTGTGTCTTCTGCGGGGCCAGTTTCTGCAGCCCTTCTCCGGTCGGGAGTTCCAGATTGACGCTCATGCGGTCGGCGAGATAGCCGGTCTTTTCGATCAGCTCGGCGGGTGCGCCCGGGATAGCTTTGACGTGGATGTAGCCGTTAAAGCGGTAACGATTACGTAAAAGATGCAGAGTGCGGTACATGAGCTCCATCGTATGGGCAGGATTTTTGCAGACGGCGGAACTTAAAAAGAGTCCCTCAATATAGTTTCGGCGATAAAATTCCGTGACGAGTGTACAGACCTCCTCCGGTGTAAACGTGGCGCGCTGCCGGTCATTCCCGGCGCGGTTGACACAGTATTTACAGTCGTAGATACAGTCGTTGCTCTGCAGAATTTTCAACAGAGAGATACAGCGTCCGTCGGAAGAAAAGCTGTGGCAGATACCGCAGGAGACCGAATTGCCGAGATGTCCCTGTTTTCCGGCACGGTTCACACCGCTGGAAGTGCACGCAACGTCGTATTTGGCCGCGTCAGCGAGAAGATTCAGCTTCTCGGAGAGAGAAAGTGTTTGTGATGATAACTGCATGGCAGAAAAATTCCTTTCTATGTCCAAATGAATACGAATAAAAGTAAAACAATAAGATAACAGGTATTTTACGAAGAGAACAACTGTTCGATAAAGGAAGTGTAACACAAATCGAACGAATGTTCAAGAGGAAAAATGAAAATAGCACAAGAAGATACTGGAAGAAAAGAAACAGAATTCGATCCGGAAAAACATGAACAGGAAACAGCAGGGAAAATTTCTGTTAGAAAAAAGCTATACAAAAACAGCCGCACAGATCGGAAAAACAAATCTGTGCGGCTGTAAGCCAAATTTTATGGAATTGAAACGGAAGCAGAGCCGTTTACGTCAGAAGCGCTCCAATTGCCCCGAATACGCCGGAACTTGCAAGCAGCATGATGACGCTTGCGAGGAGAACACCGCCCATGACGGCGAGAACGCTGGTCTTAAAGTCCATATCGAGGATACTTGCGGCCAGTGTGCCGGTCCATGCGCCGGTTCCCGGGAGCGGGATGCCGACGAAGAGTAGCAGGGCGAGCGGAAGTCCGCGACCGGCTTTTGCTTTCAGTTTTTCCCCGCCTTTTTCGCCTTTTTCCAGACACCAGGTGAAGAATTTTCCGATATACTTTTTATCACATCCCCAGACAAGAACCTTTCGAGCGAACAGGAAAATAATCGGAACCGGAAGCATATTTCCGATGACGGCGATCAGATAGGCCGGAAGCGTCGGAATATGGAAAGCTACCGCGTACGGAATCGCACCACGCAGCTCGATGAGCGGAACCATGGAAATCAAAAATACAATCAGATATTTGGTAATCATATACACCTCTCGTTTTTCACAAAATGTTATCGTTTCTTAGTGCAACGCTCTTATTGTAGCGTGATGCCCGCCATTTGTCCAGTATAAAAAGAAAGAAAGGAGCGGGAGTAAAAGAAATCTTAAGAATTTCTGCATTTTTGTATAATTTTATAACCTTCAAAATTTGAATTTTAGAAAACGGTATGTTAGAATGAAGTGTACTGTTTGCAAAAGAACAGCAGAGATGCCCCCAATGACAGAGGGCGTGGACTGAAATAACAAACGAGGAGGATCCACCTATGATTGCACTGATCGACTATGATGCCGGAAATATAAAAAGCGTGGAAAAAGCCTTTCAAAGCCTTGGAAAAGAGGTTGTACTGACCAGGGATCCAGACGTGTTAAAACGCGCAGATCACGTCGTTCTGCCGGGTGTCGGCAGCTTTGGAGATGCGATGGAAAATCTGAACCGCTATCATCTGGTACCGGTTATTCATGAAATCGTAGAAAAAGGGACTCCGTTTCTTGGAATCTGCCTCGGACTTCAGATCCTGTTTGAACGCAGCGAAGAGAGCCCGGGCGTTGCAGGCCTTGGCCTGTTAAAAGGAGAAATTCTCCGGATTCCGGACAAAGAGGGCTTAAAGATTCCGCACATGGGCTGGAATTCCATCCATCTGCAGAACGGTGGACGCTTATTCAAAGGCATCCCGCAGGAATCGTATGTTTACTTTGTCCACTCCTACTATCTGAAAGCAGAAGAGGAGGAAATTGTAAAAGCAACGACAGAGTACAGTACACACATCCATGCATCCGTGGAAAAAGAAAATCTGTTCGCCTGCCAGTTCCACCCGGAAAAGAGCTCAGATCTTGGGCTTGCCATTCTGAAAAATTTTGCGGAAATTGGAGAGGAGGACTGACGGATGTTTACAAAACGAATTATCCCATGCCTGGATGTAAAAAACGGAAGAGTCGTAAAAGGCGTTAATTTCGTCGATTTAAAAGATGCCGGCGACCCGGTGGAGATCGCAAAAGCGTACGACAAGGCAGGAGCCGATGAAGTTGTTTTTCTTGATATCACTGCTTCCTCCGATCAGAGAGGAACCGTCGTTGATATGGTACGCAAAGTAGCAGCAAACGTTTTTATCCCATTCACCGTTGGCGGCGGAATCCGTACCGTGGATGATTTCAGGATGCTGCTCCGCGAAGGAGCCGATAAAATCTCGATCAACTCCTCTGCCATCAACAATCCGCAGCTCATCCGCGACGCGGCACAGAAATTCGGCAGCCAGTGCGTGGTCGTTGCGATCGACGCCAAGAAAAGAGCGGACGGAAGCGGCTGGAATATCTATAAAAACGGCGGCCGCATCGATGTCGGCATCGATGCCGTTGCGTGGGCAAAAAAAGCAGAAAGCCTTGGCGCCGGAGAAATCCTGCTCACCAGCATGGACTGCGACGGAACAAAGGCGGGATACGATATTGAGCTGACAAGAACCATCGCAGAGAGCGTCGGCATCCCGGTCATCGCATCCGGCGGCGCAGGAACGCGGGAGCATTTTTATGATGCCTTAACCGAAGGAAAAGCCGATGCAGCCCTCGCCGCATCCCTGTTCCACTACAAAGAACTGGAAATTCGTGAAGTCAAAGAATATCTGGCAGGCCGCAATGTGCCGGTCCGCCTGTAAAAGGAAGGGAGAAAACGATATGCCGCCTCTTAGCGGAAGCTGGGCCAATGCCCTGAAAGGAGAATTCTCCAAAGATTATTATAAAAAACTGTTTCAGACGGTGGGAGCGGAGTACAAAACCCACACGATTTACCCGCCGGCTGATGATATTTTCAATGCGTTCCACTTTACCCCACTTGAGCAGGTAAAAGTAGTCATCTTAGGCCAGGACCCGTACCACGAGCCGGGACAGGCACACGGACTCTGCTTTTCTGTAAAACCGGAAGTAGACATTCCGCCGTCCCTGGTCAACATTTATAAGGAACTCGAAGACGATCTGGGATGCTACATCCCGAACAACGGATATCTCGAAAAATGGGCACGGCAGGGTGTTCTGATGCTGAACACCGTGCTGACCGTGCGCGCGCATCAGGCAAATTCCCACAAGGAAATCGGCTGGGAGCAATTTACGGACGCGGCGATCAAAGTCCTTGCCGGGCAGGACCGCCCGATGGTCTTTATTCTCTGGGGACGTCCCGCACAGCGCAAAAAAGAGATGATCCACAATCCAAAGCATCTGGTGCTGATGTCCGCTCATCCGAGCCCGCTCTCTGCATACCGCGGATTTTTCGGCAGCCATCCGTTTTCCAAAACGAACGAATATCTGGAAGAAAACGGTCTTGCGCCGATTGACTGGCAGATCGAAAATGTAATCCGGGGAGCGAAAGAATGAGTAAAAAGAAAAATACGTTACTGAGAAATACTTCTATTTTAATGGCTGCAACGATTATCTCGCGTGTGATCGGCCTTTTATACCGGTCGCCGCTCGGCGAAACCATTGGAAATGAGGGGCTTGGTTATTACAGTACAGCGAGCAATCTGTATACGATCCTGCTGCTGATCTCGTCCTACAGTATTCCGATGGCAGTATCGAAAATCGTATCCGAACGTCTGGCATTAAAAGAGTACCGAAATGCACATCGCGTGTTCCACGGTGCCCTTCTTTACGCCGTGATCGTAGGTGGAGTTGCTGCACTGGTGGCATTCTTTGGCGGGAAATTCCTTCTGCCGTATAACCAGCAGAATGCACTCCTCGCCCTGCGTGTATTGGCGCCGACGATCTTTTTCTCGGCTGTTCTCGGCGTTCTGCGTGGCTATTTCCAGGCCCACAGCACGATGATTCCGACCTCAATTTCACAGATCATCGAGCAGGTATTCAACGCCGCATTCAGTATTGGCGCCGCCTGGTTCTTCATCCAGCAGTTCGCGACAAACGATACCGAACATGCCAAATTCGGTGCCGCCGGCGGAACCCTCGGAACAGGAGCCGGTGTCCTGGCAGGCCTCTGCTTCATGTTGATTGTCTATGGCGTAAATCGGAAAACCATTCTGCGGAAAGTGGCAAAGGACACGCGCCACCGCGAAGAATCCTACCGCGAAATTTTTCAGGTTCTTTTTCTGATGGTAACACCGGTTATCTTTACGACCTTTATTTATAACTGCAACGCTTACCTGGACAATTACCTGTTCTTCACCATCCTCGGATGGCACGGAGAGAATCAGAAAGCACTGAATGCCGCATATGGAGAGTTTTCCAACTATTATGTTACCCTGATCAACGTCCCGCTTGCTATGGCAAGTGCATCCGCATCCGCGATGATGCCGGAGGTATCCTCGTGTTATGCGACCGGTGATCTCGATGAGGCAAACGACAAGATTCTTGAGACGATCCGTCTGACGATGTTCATCTCCATCCCGGCAGCTGTCGGTCTTGGCGTCCTGGCATTCCCGATCACAGGAGTTCTGTTCCCGTCAAGCTCGAGCCTTTCCGGCAAACTGTTGATGATGGGTGCAGTCTCAGTTGTGTTTTCGGCACTGTCCACCATTACCAACAGCGTCCTGCAGTCCATCGGCCAGCAGAAAAAAGCCCTGCACAACGCTGCCATTTCCCTTGGAATGGATCTTGCCATCCTGGCTTTGATTCTCGCAGTCTTCCCGAAGACAAATATCTATGCTGTTGTCTTTGCGGGAATTCTGTTCTCCCTTAGCATGTGTGTATTGAATAACCTTTCGATCCGCAAGCACCTGAACTTCCGCAATGAGTTCAAAAACACGTATGTAAAACCATTGATCGCCGCTGCCATCATGGGTGTTGTAACCTGGGTTGTTTATTATGGCCTGTTCGCCATCACAAAACGCCCGTCGATCAGTATGCTGGCCGCAATTCTGATCGCAATCGTGGTATACCTGATTGCTTTCGTAGTCGTAACCGGCACAACCGAAGCCGAAATGCGCCGCATGCCAATGGGAACCAAACTGGTAAAAGTTCTCCGTATCCTGCGGATTTACCGATAAAAACAGAAGATACACCTTAACAAAGAAGACCCCGGTCGGAAAACATGAAAAACTGTTTTCCGACCGGGGTCTTTTGAAATGAAAAAGGATTATGTAATTTTTTACGCGTTTTTCTCTCCGTCAAGTTCCTGTTTCAGGTTCTTGTTCGCGGTAGAAAGCATCAGCTTAATACGGTTCAGCTGGTTAACCTCCGAAGCGCCTGGATCGTAGTCAACTGCCACGATATTTGCCTTCGGATACTCCTTGCGAATGGCTTTAATAACACCTTTACCGACAATATGATTCGGCAGGCACGCAAACGGCTGGATGCAGACGATATTGTAAACGTCGCTGTGGATCAGCTCCATCATCTCGCCTGTCAGGAACCATCCCTCACCTGTCTGGTTACCGCAGGAAACAATCGGAGAAGCATACTTCGCCAGATCCCGTACATCAGCCGGCGGATCAAAGTGTTCGCTCTTCTTGAACTCTGCAACTGCCGCGCTCCGCAGCCAGTTGATCAGCTTAATGCCCGTATTTCCGAGCATCGAAGAGCTCTTCTTGAATCCAAGGTGCTCTACCTTGAAATTCGTATTGTAGAAGCAATAGCAGAAGAAATCGATCAGATCCGGCACAACCGGCTCGGCGCCTTCGCTTTCGAGAAGCTCCGCCAGATGGTTATTGGCCGCCGGAAGGAACTTAACCAGAATTTCGCCGACAATACCGACACGCGGTTTTTTCTCGTCCGTAATCGGAATATGGTCAAAGTCGCGGATCATGGTGCGGCAGATCTGTTTAAACCGGGTATGGCTCAGGTGTTTGGAAGAAATGAAATCAATACAGATTTTCTCCCATTTTTTGTGAATCCGGTCTGTCGTTCCCTTCTTCTGCTCATAAGGACGCATCCGGTAGATACATTTCATCATGATATCACCGAACTCCGCTGCATAGCAGAGACGAATCGCAAGATCCGGTGTAATCTTAAAGCCCGGATTTTCTTCCAGACCGCTTAAGTTAATCGAGATGACCGGAATCTGCGTCATATCGGCCTTCTCCAGTGCACGGCGAATAAATCCGATATAGTTTGATGCACGGCAGCCGCCGCCGGTCTGGCTCATGATGACGGCTACTTTATTCAGGTCATACTTACCGGAGAGCAGCGCCTGCATAATCTGTCCGACCACCATCAGAGACGGATAGCAGGCATCGTTGTTTACGTATTTCAGGCCGACGTCAACCGCCTCTTTGTTGTCATTTGGAAGCACTTCCAGATGGTATCCGGCAGCATTGAATGCAGGCTGCAGAATCGAGAAGTGAATCGGTGACATCTGCGGGCAGAGGATCGTGTAATCTTTGCGCATCTCTTTTGTGAAGACCGGCTTCTGGATCGAAGATGGAACAATTTCACGTACCGCCTGTTTGCGGTCATGTGCACGCAGAGCGGCGAGCAGAGAACGGACACGGATTCTGGCAGCACCGAGGTTGTTGACCTCATCAATCTTCAGGCAGGTGTAAATTTTACCGCTTCTGGTCAGGATTTCATAAACCTGATCGGTTGTAACGGCATCCAGACCGCAGCCGAACGAGTTCAGCTGGATCAGGTCAAGATCATCGCGTGTCTTTACGTAGTTTGCAGCCGCATACAGACGGGTGTGATACATCCACTGGTCATTGACACGAAGCGGGCGCTCGAGCGGTGCAAGATGGGAAACAGAGTCCTCTGTTAAAACGCACAGACCGTAGGAGTTAATCATATCCGGAATACCATGATGAATTTCCGGATCGATGTGGTACGGTCTTCCGGCAAGCACGATACCTCTGCGGCCGGTTTCTTTCATATACTGCAGCGTCTCTTCCCCTTTTTTCTGCATATCACGTCTTGCAGCGGCGAGCTCCTCCCATCCGGCATGGACAGCGGCGCGGACCTCATCCTCCGGCAGGCCGGAAAATTCTTTTGCCAGGCCGTCGGCGAGAACCTTTTCACTCGTAAATGCGAGGAACGGATTGCGGAATGTGATGGAGTCGTCCTGGAGCTCATCCACGTTGTTTTTGATGTTCTCCGCGTAGGAAGTAACGATCGGGCAGTTATAGTGGTTGATGGCCTCCGGGAACTCGGTACGCTCGTACGGGATACACGGATAGAAGATGAATTTTACGCCGTGGCGTAAGAGCCAGGTCACATGGCCGTGGGCCAGTTTCGCCGGGTAACACTCGGATTCACTCGGGATCGATTCGATGCCGAGCTCATAAATCTTGCGGCTTGAAGTCGGGGAGAGTACCACGCGGTATTTCAGCTGCGTGAAGAAGGTGTACCAGAACGGATAGTTCTCGAACATATTGAGGACTCTCGGAATGCCGACCTCTCCGCGGATTGCTTCATCCTGCGGCAGCGGCTGGTAGCCGAAGATTCGTTTGTATTTGTATTCGAACAGGTTCGGAATATGATCCTTGTTTTTCTCTTTTCCGATACCGCGCTCGCAGCGGTTTCCGCTGATGTACTGACGGCCGCCGGAGAATTTGTTGATGGTCAGACGGCAGCTGTTCGTACAGCCTTTGCAGTTTGCCATCGTGGTCGAGTATTTCAGCTCATTGATCTTTTCGATGGAGAGCATCGTAGTCTCCTGATCTGCCGAATAGCGCTCTCTTGCGATCAGCGCCGCACCGAACGCACCCATAATGCCGGCGATGTCCGGGCGGATGGCTTCGCAGTTGGCGATCCGCTCAAAGCTTCGAAGAACGGCATCGTTGTAGAATGTACCGCCCTGTACGACGATGTGGCGTCCCAGCTCGGTGGCATCGGAAACTTTAATTACCTTATACAATGCGTTTTTGATGACGGAGCAGGCAAGTCCGGCAGAAATATCAGCAACGGATGCGCCTTCTTTCTGCGCCTGTTTTACCTTGGAATTCATAAATACGGTACAGCGGGTACCAAGATCGATCGGGTGTTTTGCGAACAGTGCTTCGTGTGCAAAATCCTGTACACTGTAGTTCAGGGACTGCGCGAAGGTTTCGATAAAGGAACCGCAGCCGGAGGAACATGCTTCATTGAGCTGTACGCTGTCTACAGTGCCGTTTTTGATCTTGATACATTTCATATCCTGACCGCCGATGTCGAGAATACAGTCGACTTCCGGATCGAAGAATGCTGCGGCATAGTAATGAGAAATCGTTTCAACCTCACCCTCGTCCAGCATCAGCGCAGCTTTGATGAGTGCTTCGCCGTAACCGGTGGAACAGGACCAGGCGATCTGTGCGGAATCCGGCAGTTTGGAGTAGATTTCCTGGATCGCGCGGATCGAGGTGCCGAGCGGATTTCCGTGGTTGTTGCTGTAGAAGGAATACAGAAGAGCGCCATCCTCACCAACGAGTGCAGCTTTTGTGGTTGTGGAACCGGCATCGATTCCGAGATAGCAGTTTCCTTCGTAAGTGGAAAGATCAGCCGTTACAACATTGTTGACGCTCTGGCGGGCCAGGAATGCATCGTACTCCTCCTGGTCTTTAAACAGCGGTTCGAGA
The DNA here is from genome assembly GCF_003479155.1 of Blautia sp. AF19-1. Classification (NCBI taxonomy): domain Bacteria; kingdom Bacillati; phylum Bacillota; class Clostridia; order Lachnospirales; family Lachnospiraceae; genus Blautia; species Blautia sp. AF19-1. The sequence goes on along the minus strand of NZ_QUGQ01000001.1, from coordinate 52,289 downwards.
CGGGCAACCTCAAAATCAATGGCTACTTTTTCTTCGAGCCGTTTTTTCAGCGCGAGAAGAGAAACCTCGGTCTTTCCCTCTGCATTCATTGCAGAACCGATGGCTGCAAACAGATGAGAGTTGTCCGGCACGATCGCGTGCTCGTCATCCAGTTTTAAGGTGCGGACGAACGCTGTCTTTAATTCCGAGAGGAAGTGCAGCGGGCCGCCAAGGAAGGCAACGTGGCCGCGGATTGGTTTACCGCAGGCAAGACCGGAAATGGTCTGGTTGACGACTGCCTGGAAAATAGAAGCGGCAAGATCCTCTTTTGTTGCACCGTCGTTGATGAGCGGCTGGATATCCGTTTTTGCGAATACACCGCAGCGGGCAGCGATCGGGTAGATGGCCTGGTAATGTTTCGCATACTCATTCAGGCCGGTTGCATCGGTCTGCAGAAGAGAAGCCATCTGGTCGATGAACGAACCGGTACCGCCGGCGCAGATACCGTTCATACGCTGTTCGACATTGCCGCCTTCAAAATAGATGATTTTGGCATCCTCGCCGCCGAGCTCGATGGCAACATCGGTCTGCGGAGCCAGCGCTTTTAACGATGTGGAAACTGCGATAACCTCCTGCGTGAATGGAATGCCAAGATGGTTGGCAAGCGCGAGTCCGCCGGAACCGGTGATGACCGGCTGCAGGGTCAGTTCGCCCAGTTTTTCGTGGGCTTCCCCGAGCAGATGGGCAAGTGTTTCCTGGATGTTTGCAAAATGGCGCTCGTAATCGGCAAAGAGAAGCTGGTTCTCTTCGTCGAGGATCGCAATTTTAACAGTAGTGGAACCGATGTCGATTCCAAGAGTATATTTTTTATCAGTCATGAATCAAACTCCTTTTATAATAAGAAACAATCTCAACACATTATACGACAAAAAATAAGGAAATACAATTGGAAAAAAGGCGATGTCTTATGAAAAAAGTATAAAGTCCTTGTGAAAAATGGAGAAAGCGGGAAAGAAAAAAGAGAGAAAAAAGAAAATTCAGGCATTGTCAAAAACAGATTTTGCCTGTATACTAAAAATAGTATGCCCTGCATGAAAACAGGAGGCAGGGATCATTGAGAAAGGATGAAAAGCGTTATGTATAAAATTCTGAAAATGGAAGGAAGAGCGAAGCGCGCCCATATGGAAACCGTGCACGGCAATATCGAAACGCCGGTATTCATGAATGTCGGAACTGCAGCAGCAATCAAGGGAGCTGTTTCCACCGAAGATCTCCAGCAGATCGGCACGCAGGTAGAACTTTCCAATACGTATCACCTCCATGTGCGCCCGGGAGATGAAGTCGTAAAGAAGATGGGCGGACTCCACAAATTCATGGTCTGGGACAAACCGATCCTGACCGATTCCGGCGGATTCCAGGTGTTTTCTCTGGCAGGCCTTCGGAAAATCAAGGAGGAGGGTGTCTATTTCCACTCGCATGTAGATGGAAGAAAGATCTTTATGGGACCGGAGGAGAGTATGCAGATCCAGTCCAACCTGGCTTCAACCATCGCGATGGCTTTCGACGAGTGCCCGTCGAGTGTGGCAGAGCGCCGTTATGTGCAGAACTCGGTCGACCGCACGGCGAGATGGCTGCAGCGATGCAAAAATAAGATGCAGGAGCTGAACCAGCGGGAAGACACGATCAACAAACATCAGCTTCTGTTCGGCATCAACCAGGGTGCGATCTATGAAGACATCCGCATCGACCATGCAAAACGGATTTCCGAGATGGATCTCGATGGCTATGCAGTCGGCGGTCTGGCAGTAGGAGAGAGCCACGAGGAGATGTACCATATTCTCGACGAAGTCGTTCCGTACCTGCCGAAAGACAAACCGACGTATCTGATGGGCGTTGGAACGCCGGCAAACATTCTGGAAGGCGTAGAGCGCGGCATCGATTTCTTCGACTGCGTATATCCGAGCCGGAACGGACGCCACGGCCACGTTTACACAAACCATGGAAAAATGAACCTGTTCAATCAGAAATACGAGCTGGATCCGCGTCCGATCGAGGAAGGCTGCCAGTGCCCGGCGTGCCGTCACTACAGCAGAGCCTACATCCGTCATCTGCTGAAAGCAAAAGAGATGCTCGGCATGCGGCTCTGTGTTCTGCACAACCTGTATTTCTACAACAATATGATGACAGAAATCCGGACCGCGCTGGACGAGGGCAATTTTGCTTCCTACAAACGGGCAAAACTCGCAGGATTTGAGGAATACGACAAAAAGTAATCGGGAAAGTATGAAATCTTTGGAAAATATCCGAAAAAGACTTGCCCATCGGTTCCGGATTGTGTATTATGATAGGTGTGTCTAAAGAACGGGATGTACTCTCGAATAACAGGAGGAAAGAAAATGTTTTTAGCAACAACAACAGCAGCAAACAGCGGTGTGATGAGCACTGGTATGTTAATTATGTGGCTGGTCATCATGTTCGGTATGATGTATTTCTTAATGATCCGCCCGCAGAAGAAAGAGCAGAAAAAACTGCAGGCAATGCTGAATGACCTCGCAGTCGGCGATGCAGTCATCACAACAAGCGGTTTCTACGGCGTAGTCATCGATATCACAGACGACGATGTCATCGTAGAGTTCGGAAACAACAAAAACTGCCGTATCCCGATGCGCAAAACAGCCATCACAGAGGTTGAAAAACCGGAGACAGCAGTCGTTGAAGAGAAAACAGAAAAGAAAAAATAATTTCACACGGCGAAAAGCCAGGAAAAACGCAGGTATTCAAAAAGAACGAATGCCTGCGTTTTTTTCGCCCCCGAAACTTCTTCGGCGGAACACGGCGAAAACGGGGAAAAATGCCGCGTATTTTTCTTTTAAATGGCAAAAAAGCAAAAAGATTATTGCGTTTCGTCCGATGCAAAGAAATTTCGTGTTGAAATTACCGGAAAAATGGCGTATAATTTAGAAATGCTATAGACGCAGAGAAAATAGAACGGTTTTTCAGCCGGAAGAAAAGAGGGAGAAAGATATGGAATACCGTATTGGATTAATTCACGGTGACGGAATCGGACCGGAAATTGTAAAGGAAGCAAAAAAAGTTCTGGACGCTGTCTGCGAGAAATATGGACATAAGTTTGAATATACCAACCTTCTGCTGGGCGGAGCCTCCATTGATGTGCACGGCGTGCCGCTGACAGATGAAACCATAGAAGAAGCAAAGAAATGCGACGCTGTCCTGATGGGCTCCATCGGAGGAGATGCAAAAACATCCCCATGGTACAAATTAAGCCCGGACAAGCGCCCGGAGGCAGGACTCTTAAAAATCCGGAAATCGTTAGGTCTGTTTGCAAACCTGCGTCCGGCTTACCTGTATCAGGAATTGAAAGATGCCTGCCCGTTAAAAGAAGAGATCATCGGCGAGGGCTTCGACATGCTGATTATGCGTGAGCTGACCGGCGGCCTGTACTTTGGAGAGCGCAGCACTGTAGAAGAAAACGGCATCCGGAAAGCAACCGATACGCTGACCTACAGCGAGACCGAAATCCGCCGCATTGCAATCCGTGCATTCGACATCGCCATGAAGAGAAAGAAAAAAGTAACGAGTGTAGATAAAGCAAACGTTCTCGATTCCTCCCGTCTGTGGAGATCCGTGGTAGAGGATGTTGCAAAAGATTACCCGGAAGTTACCTTAGAGCATATGCTGGTCGACAACTGTGCGATGCAGATCGTCCACAATCCGTGCCAGTTTGACGTCGTTCTGACCGAGAACATGTTCGGAGATATTCTTTCCGATGAGGCAAGTATGGTAGCAGGCTCGATCGGAATGCTTTCTTCCGCCAGCCTGAACGAGACAAAATTTGGTCTGTACGAGCCAAGCCACGGCTCTGCACCGGACATCGCAGGAAAGAACATCGCAAACCCGATTGCAACGGTTCTGTCCGCAGCCATGATGCTCCGCTATTCCCTGGATCTCGATCAGGAGGCAGAGGCAGTCGAAAATGCTGTACAGAAAATTTTAAAAGACGGATACCGCACCGTAGACATTATGTCTGAGGGATGTACCCAGGTATCTACATCCGAAATGGGAGATCTGCTGGTAAAAGCACTGGCATAAAACTGTAAGATAAGAAAAGAGGAAAAAATCATGAGAAGTGATGCTGTAAAAAAAGGAATCGCACAGGCGCCACAGCGTTCTCTGATGCGTGCGCTGGGTCTGACCGAAGAAGAAATGAAAAAACCGCTCGTAGGAATTGTAAGCTCCTACAATGAGATCGTACCGGGTCATATGAACCTGGATAAAATTACAGAAGCTGTAAAAATGGGCGTTGCCATGGCAGGCGGAACACCGATCGTGTTCCCGGCCATTGCAGTCTGTGACGGTATTGCCATGGGCCACATCGGAATGAAATATTCCCTCGTTACCCGTGACCTGATCGCCGATTCCACCGAGTGTATGGCAATGGCTCACCAGTTTGATGCACTGGTATGTATCCCGAACTGTGATAAGAACGTACCTGGCCTTCTGATGGCAGCAGCAAGAGTCAATGTTCCGACCGTATTTGTCAGCGGCGGTCCGATGCTTGCCGGCCATGTAAAAGGTGAGAAGAGAAGTCTTTCCAGCATGTTCGAGGCGGTTGGATCCTACGCTGCCGGAACTATGACAGAGGAAGATGTTTATGATTTTGAGTGCAATGCATGCCCGACCTGTGGTTCCTGCTCCGGTATGTACACTGCAAACAGCATGAACTGCCTGACCGAGGTTCTCGGCATGGGCTTAAAAGGAAACGGAACGATTCCGGCCGTATATTCCGAGCGTCTGCGCCTGGCCAAGAGAGCCGGTATGCAGGTTATGGAGCTGTTAAAACAGAATATCCGTCCAAGAGACATTATGACAAAAGAAGCATTCTTAAATGCTCTGACCGTCGATATGGCACTTGGATGTTCCACCAACAGTATGCTGCATCTGCCGGCCATCGCGCATGAGGCAGGCGTAGAGCTGAATCCGGAGATGGCAAATGCCATCAGTGAGAAGACCCCGAACCTCTGCCATCTGGCTCCGGCAGGATACCACTACATCGAGGAGCTGAACGAGGCCGGCGGTGTTTATGCCGTTATGAACGAGCTGAATAAACTGGGACTTCTGCACACCGAGTGCATGACCGCAACCGGAAAGACCGTTGGCGAGAATATCAAAGGCTGTGTCAACAAAAACCCGGAGATCATCCGTCCGGTAGAAAATCCATACAGCAAGACCGGCGGTATTGCTGTCCTGAAAGGAAACCTGGCACCGGATACCGCAGTCGTCAAACGTTCTGCCGTTGTACCGGAGATGCAGGTTCACGAAGGACCGGCCAGAGTCTTCGACTGTGAGGAGGATGCCATCGAGGCAATCCGCGGCGGCAAGATTGTGGCAGGCGACGTTGTTGTCATCCGTTATGAGGGACCAAAGGGAGGCCCTGGTATGCGTGAGATGCTGAATCCGACCTCTGCGATTGCAGGTATGGGACTTGGCTCTTCCGTAGCTCTGATTACAGACGGCCGTTTCTCCGGCGCATCCCGCGGTGCATCCATCGGCCATGTCAGCCCTGAGGCAGCAGAAGGCGGTCCGATCGCGCTCGTTGAGGAAGGCGACCTGATCCGCATCAATATTCCGGAGCACAAGCTGGAGCTTGCCGTATCGGATGAAGAGCTGGCACGCAGAAAAGCTGCATGGACTCCGAGAGAGCCGAAAGTAACCACAGGCTATCTGAAACGCTACGCAAAGATGGTTTCCAGCGCAAATAAGGGAGCCATTCTGGAGTTCTAATAGAAAAAAATCATATCAGCCGTCCGAACGTGCATTTTCATCGGATGGCTGATTTCATACACAAAGCCAAAAGATAAGGAAGGAATCATACAGACATGGAATTAACTGGATCACAGATTGTTATTGAGTGCCTGAAGGAGCAGGGCGTGGACACCGTGTTCGGCTATCCGGGGGGAACGATTTTGAATATCTATGATGAGCTTTACCGTCATCCGGAAATCCACCACATCCTGACCTCCCACGAGCAGGGTGCTGCCCATGCGGCAGACGGGTATGCGCGTGCGACCGGAAAAACAGGCGTATGTATGGCAACAAGCGGCCCTGGTGCGACAAATCTTGTCACTGGAATTGCAACTGCCTACATGGATTCCACCCCGATGGTAGCCATCACCTGCAACGTAGGAAAGGCACTGCTTGGAAAAGACAGCTTTCAGGAGATTGACATTGCAGGCGTTGCGATGCCGATCACAAAATACAGCGTGATCGTAAAAGATATCACGGTTCTCGCAGACACGCTGCGCCGTGCGTTTTCGATTGCAAAGAGCGGAAGACCGGGCCCGGTTCTGGTGGATATCACGAAAGATGTCACGGCGGCAACGTATGAATATGAGCCAAAGACACCGGAAGCAATCGCACCGTCTATCGAAAAAATCACAGAAGAAGGACTGGATCACGTTGTATCTCTGATTCGGGAGTCGAAAAAACCGTATATTTTCGTGGGCGGCGGCAGCATCATCTCAGGTGCGGCCGAGGAAGTGCGTGAACTGGCACACCATATACAGGCGCCGGTCTGCGATACCCTGATGGGAAAAGGCGCTTTCCCGGGAACCGATAAGCTGTACACCGGCATGCTCGGTATGCACGGAACAAAAACATCGAACTATGGCGTGACGAAGTGCGACCTGCTGATCGTGCTCGGTGCAAGATTTTCCGATCGTGTCACCGGAAACGCCGCAAAATTTGCAAACAATGCAAAAATCGTTCAGATCGATGTAGATGCGGCAGAAATCAACAAGAATGTTGTTGTCGAGTCGAGCATCATCGGAGACGTCAAAGAAGTCTTAAAACGCCTGAATGCGAAGCTGGAGCCGATGCATCATGACGAGTGGATTGCCGAAATCGAGGCAATGAAAGAAAAATTCCCGTTAAAGCATGAAGAAGGCCTTACCGGACCGTTCGTGATCGAGGAGATCTATAAGGCAACCGACGGCCAGGCTGTCATCACGACCGATGTCGGACAGCATCAGATGTGGGCGGCGCAGTATTATCGGTATACGAGCCCGAGAACCCTTTTAACCTCCGGCGGTCTTGGAACCATGGGATTCGGTCTTGGAGCTGCCATGGGCGCCAAAATGGGACGCCCGGACAAAACCGTTATCAACATCGCAGGCGACGGCTGCTTCCGCATGAATATGAACGAACTGGCAACCCTTTCGAGACACAACATTCCGGTGATCGAAGTCGTTGTCAACAACCATGTACTCGGTATGGTACGCCAGTGGCAGACACTGTTCTATGGAAAACGGTATTCCAACACTGTTCTGCAGGATCAGGCGGACTTTGTCAAGGTTGCTGAGGCGCTCGGCGTAAAGGGCATCCGTGTGACGAAGAAAGAGGAAATGGGACCAGCCATCCGTGAGGCGATTGCGAGCGGAAAACCGGCACTGATCGACGTATGGATCGACTGCGATGAAAAAGTATTCCCGATGGTTCCGGCCGGAGCACCGATCGAGGATGTCTTCGATGCAGAGGATCTGGCAAAAAAGGAACAAGAAAAGGATTGACATATTTCTAACAAAGAGGTATCATAGTTTCAACGTGGTAAAGTAATACCGTATTACCATATGAATTGCAGACTTGTAAGAAAAACTGCAATACAGGTACAAACGATTACAAGGAAAACCACCGGCATAGGAACGGTGGTTTTCCAGTAATATAAAGTAGCAAGAGAAACAGGAGGATGAAAAATGAGCAGAGTTTATAATTTTTCCGCAGGACCGGCAGTTCTGCCAGAGGAAGTGTTGAAAGAAGCCCAGGAGGAAATGCTGGATTACCGCGGATGCGGCATGTCCGTCATGGAGATGAGCCACCGTTCCAAAGTATTCCAGAATATTATCGATGAGGCAGAAGCAGACCTTCGCGATCTGATGGGAATCCCGTCAAATTACAAAGTCCTGTTTCTCCAGGGCGGTGCATCGCTGCAGTTTTCCATGATCCCGATGAACCTGATGAAAAACGGTGTCGCAGATTACATCGTAACAGGCCAGTGGGCAAAGAAAGCATACGCAGAAGCACAGAAATACGGAAAGGCAAACAAAATTGCCTCCTCTGAGGATAAAACATTTTCCTACATTCCGGACTGCAGCGATCTTCCGATCAGCCCGGATGCCGATTATGTTTATATCTGTGAAAACAACACCATTTACGGAACCAAATACAAAAAACTGCCGAATACCAAGGGTAAAACCCTGGTGGCAGACGTCTCCTCCTGTTTCCTCTCCGAACCTGTTAATGTCTCCGATTACGGCATCATCTACGGCGGTGTCCAGAAAAACATCGGACCTGCCGGAATGGTCATCTCCATTGTCCGTGACGATCTGATTACCGACGATGTCCTGCCGGGAACACCGACCATGATGAAATTCAAAACGCATGCAGACGCCGGCTCTCTGTATAACACGCCGAACTGCTACTGCATCTACATGTGCGGCAAAGTGTTCAAGTGGCTGAAGAAAATGGGCGGACTGGAAGTCATGAAACAGCGCAACGAAGAAAAAGCAAAACTGCTGTATGATTTCCTGGATCAGAGCAAGCTCTTCAAAGGAACCGTTGTACCGGAAGACCGTTCTCTGATGAACGTTCCGTTTATCACCGGAAATGCAGATCTGGATGCCAAATTCATCAAAGAGTCCAAAGAAGCCGGACTTGAGAACCTGAAAGGTCACCGTACCGTCGGCGGTATGCGTGCAAGTATCTACAATGCAATGCCGAAAGAAGGCGTAGAAGCACTCGTAGCCTTCATGAAAAAGTTCGAGGGGGAAAATCTCTAATGTTTCAGTATCATTGCTTAAATCCGATTGCAGGCGTAGGCCTTGCAAATTTTAATGAAAACTATCAGCAGAGTGAAAGCCTGGAGGGAGCCGATGCGGTTCTCGTCAGAAGTGCAGCCATGCACGGTATGGAGCTGCCGAAAAGTATTCTTGCCGTAGCAAGAGCAGGAGCCGGTGTCAACAACATTCCGCTTGCCGACTGCGCAGAGCAGGGTATCGTTGTATTCAACACACCGGGAGCCAATGCAAATGGCGTCAAAGAGCTGGTGCTTGCCGGCATGCTGCTTGCATCCCGCGATATCGCAGGCGGTATTGAGTGGGTGAAGAGCGACAAAGAAGACGGCGACATTGCAAAGACAGCAGAAAAACAGAAAAAGAAATTTGCCGGCTGTGAGATCAGCGGAAAGAAGCTCGGTATCATCGGACTTGGCGCGATCGGTCAGCTTGTAGCAAATGCAGCGACGCACCTTGGCATGGAAGTATACGGATATGATCCATACATCTCCGTCGATGCAGCATGGAACCTGTCCCGCGACATCCATCACATCCAGAATGTGGAAGATATCTACCGCACCTGCGATTATATCACCATCCATGTGCCGCTTTTGGACAGCACGAAAGGTATGATCAACAAAGCAGCAATCGATGAGATGAAAGACGGCGTCGTTCTTCTGAACTATGCAAGAGACCTTCTCGTTGACGAGGATGCTGTTCTCGCGGCTTTAAAGGCCGGAAAAATGAAGAAATATGTGACCGACTTTGCAAATCCGAAGGTAGTCGGTGCAGAGGGAACGATCGTTACCCCGCACCTTGGAGCCTCCACCAAAGAATCCGAGGACAATTGTGCTGTGATGGCAGTCAAGGAAATCCGTGATTTCCTTGAGAACGGAAACATCAAAAACTCCGTCAACTTCCCGAATTGCAGCATGGGTGTATGCACAGGCGCAGGCCGTGTGACGATCTGCCACAAGAATATCCCTGGTATGCTGGGAGCATTCACCACCGTTATGGGTAATGCAGGTGTCAACATCAGCGATATGACAAACAAAGGTAAAGGCGATTACGCTTACACGATGATGGATCTGGAAAGCGAAGCAACCGAGGAGATGGTAAAGGCCCTCGAAGCAGTTGATGGTGTATTAAAGGTTCGTATCATTCAATAAAGAGAATCAAAGAAAATCCAAAAGTGACAGGAAAAGGCGGTGCCCGAAAACAGGGGCACCGCCTTTTCCTGTCAAGAACGGCAGAAGTTACTGCTGTTTGACTTCCTTTGAGTAAAGAACGGCACAAAAAAGAGAACTGCCCTGGGACAGTTCTCTTTGCCTGTAATGTATGGTTACGAAAAGATTTTCAGATTCGTTTCCAGACGGCTCCGCCGCGTACATCGGCAACTTCAATGCCCTGTGCTTTCAGATCGTCACGGATCTTATCTGCGTCCGCAAAGTTTTTGGCTTTCTTTGCTTCATATCGTTTTAAAATGAGCGCATCAATCTCCGGATCTCCCTCGCCGGTAATCTGATAACCGGATGCAGTGGAAGCGGAAGTTGTCTTTGCGGCCTCTTTTCTCTTTGCTTCTGCATGGGAGAGAAGGGCAAGACCGAGCACCTGATCGAAATTGTCGAGAAGTGCCAGTTTCGTTGCGTCGTTCATGTCTGCCTTTAAGACATCATACAGCGTTGTGATGGCAAGCGAAGTATTGAGGTCAGCGTCGAGTGCTTTCTGGAATTTTTCTTTTAAAGCAGTCATAGAAGCTTCATCGACGGATCCGTTCTCCGGGTTTAAAGCGGCGATACGGGCGATCAGCTTGTCGTAGGCGATTTTTGCGTTGTCCAGGTTCTCCCAGGTAAACACAAGCGCCTTGCGGTAATGGGACTGCAGGCAGAAGAAACGGTAGATAAGCGGATCGTAGCCTTTTTCTTCCAGAAGAGAAACCGTCAGGAACTCACCTTTTGATTTCGACATTTTTCCGGTCGAGGTATTCAGGTGATGTACATGGAACCACTGCGGGCACCATGCATGGCCAAGGTAGCTTTCGGACTGCGCAATCTCGTTGGTGTGGTGCGGGAAGGCATTGTCCACGCCGCCGCAGTGCAGGTCGAGGTATTCTCCGTTGTATTTCATGGAGATACCGGAGCACTCAATGTGCCATCCCGGATAACCGACGCCCCATGGAGAGTCCCATTTGAGCGCTTGGTTCTCGAATTTTGATTTGGTAAACCAGAGAACGAAATCGTTTTTGTTGCGTTTGTTGGTATCTTCCTCTACGCCCTCGCGGACACCAACGGCAAGATCATCCTCATCGTGGTCGTTGAATACATAGTAGTGGTCAAGACGGCTGGTGTCAAAGTAAACATTTCCGCCGGCAAAGTAAGCGTAGCCGGTGTCCATCAGTTTTTCAATGATTTTAATATATTCGTCAATGCATCCGGTCGCCGGCTGTACGACATCCGGGCGCTTGATATTCAGCTTTTTGCAATCCGCAAAGAATGCATCGGTGTAATACTGTGCGATTTCCATGACTGTTTTATGCTCGCGCTTGGCACCTTTGACCATCTTGTCCTCACCGGTGTCCGCATCGGAGCTTAAATGGCCGACGTCGGTAATGTTCATGACACGGTTGACGTTGTAGCCTTCATAGCGGAGTGCCTTTTCAAGAACGTCCTCCATAATATAACTGCGCAGGTTTCCGATGTGCGCAAAATGATAAACGGTAGGTCCGCAGGTGTACATTTCTACACGGCCCGGTGTGTGTGTCTGGAATTCAGCTTTTTTATGGGTTGCAGAATTATAAAGATACATAAAAGAAGTCTCCTTTTTTCTTTTCGTGCGGATACGGATGCAGAAGTGATGATACACAGGAAAGCAAAAAAGCGTCTGCTGTATCCGACAAGGATATCAGAGACGCCGCGTGCGGTGCCTGTTTTCCGTGTACTGCACTGGTTCCTTATTAAAATTAATATTAGCAGGATTTTTTTTTGCTGTCAATAGTCCGGAGACTGTCGAAGACAAAAAGTAAAACGCATTTGATAAGAAGAAACACATTTTTCAGAAATAAAAAGGCAGTGCTGCAGAACGCAAATGGAAAGAAACAATTATTTGTGTAATCTTTTTTTATTCTAAAACCGAAGAATACAGGAAAATAGAAAAACAGCATCAGAACAATACCCAAAAAGAGGAAAATAGAGGATTTTGATGACTTTAAATGCAGTTTATACACTTTTCTCCTGCATCGGATATTGACAAACAGAGAGAGTTCTGGTTATAATGAACCCAGTTGTTTTTGGACAAACGGACAAATGTACGGGCATGAGGGATGAAGAAAACAAATCTTGTTGGACGCATCTCCTTTTTGTACTATTCGTTTTGATGTGGTAAAGTGCCAAAATGAAAAACGGTGGAATGGCGAAGCCGTTCCGGTAAATGTCCGGATGATGCAAAAACAACGCGAATCCATGAAAGGAGTTAGGAAGAAATTATGAAAAGAAAAATTGTAAGCGCATTACTTGTTATGAGTATGACTGCAAGCCTGGTTGCCTGTGGAAATTCCGGCAGCGGAAGTTCTGATCCGGCGGATGAGAGTGTAAGCGTAAGCAGCAGCGCATCTTCCGAAAGCAATGCAAGCGCATCTGCAAGCAGTGAGAGCGAAGCCGAGGCAGAGGAGTCCGAAATGCCGGAAGGATACGACGAGACCAGCACAGAGCTCTATAACGAGGCACTGGGCGATTTCAACGATGCACTTGCTACTGCAAAGGAAGCAGAAACGGTGGATGAGAGATATGCCCTGATGGCAGTTGCCGAGGGAAAACTGATGGAGTCCGCCATGATGTACCCGCTCACCTCAAGAGGTGGTACGTACGCGATGTACAGAATGGCTCCGCGCACCAAGGACTATACCCTTTGGGGAAGCGATAAAGACCGTTATCATCAGTATGTTGTAACAACTGACTTTATCAAGGCAGAAGATTACAACGAGATGAGAGCAAAATGGGATGAGCTTAAAGGAACAGGAACCTATGAGAGCTGGGTAAAAGAATATCTGGCAGGAAAAGGTTACACCTTAAAAGACAGCTTCTCCATGCCGTATGCGAGCGATCCGGTAACATGGGACGGACTTGCAACTTCCCGTGCGGCAGATACCGATGCGATCATCAATACCTATGACGGACTGATGGAGTACGATGTAGAGGGAACTCTGCAGCCGGCACTGGCAGAATCCTATGAAGTATCTGATGACGGACTGACCTATACCTTCCACCTTCGTAAAGATGTAAAATGGACCGATTCCCAGGGACGTGAAGTGGATACTGTAAAAGCAGATGACTTCGTGGCCGGAATGCAGCATATGTGTGATGCACAGGGCGGTCTGGAATACCTGGTACAGGGCGTGATCAAAAACGTATCCCAGTACATCAGCCGTGAAGTTACCGATTTCGACGAGGTTGGTGTAAAAGCTGTTGATGACTATACCGTAGAGTACACACTGGAAGAGCCATGCAGCTACTTCATGACCATGCTTGGCTACACCATCTTCATGCCGATGAGCAGAAGCTACTATCAGTCCCAGGGCGGTAAATTTGGTGCTGAGTACGATTCCTCCGCAGCAGATTATCAGTACGGAAAAGATTCCAACTCGATCGCATACTGCGGACCGTACCTGGTAACCAACGCTACAGCGAAAAATACCATCGTATTTAAACTGAGCGATTCTTACTGGAACAAAGACAACGTAAACATTAAAACCCTGACCTGGCTGTTCAATGACCAGTCTGATGTTACCAAAATGTACACAGATGCAAAAGCAGGTACCGTTGACTATGTAAACCTGAACACCTCCACTATGGAGACAGCAAAATCCGAAGGTCTGTACGACCAGTACGCAGTAGTTTCAGATACCGATGCTACTTCTTTCATGGCATTCTACAATATCAACCGTACTGCGACTGCAAATGCCAACGACGGAACAACAGCAAAGAGTACAAAGTCTGACGAAGAAATCCAGAGAACGAACAAAGCACTGCAGAACGTTCACTTCAGAAGAGCGATCAGCTTTGCAGCAGATCGTGGCGCTTACAATGCACAGCAGGTTGGCGAGGATCTGAAGTATACTTCCCTTAGAAATACCTTTACCCCGGGATATTTCGTAAGCCTGTCAAAAGACACTACCATTCAGATCAACGGAACCGACACAACCTTCCCGGCAGGCACCTACTATGGTGAAATCGTACAGAAACAGATCGACGCCGACGGCGTGAAGATCAAAGTATGGGATGCCGAAAACAAGACCAGCGATGGTTTTGATGGATGGTACAATCCGGAAAACGCAGTAGAAGAACTGAATACCGCAATCGAGGAGCTCGCAGAAGACGGTATCACCATCGATGAGAGCAACCCGATCCAGATTGAGTATCCATATCCGTCTGCAGTAGAAGTTTACACCAACAAAGCAAACTCCTACAAGAAATCAGTAGAGGCTGCCCTTGGCGGAAAAGTTGTGATCAATCTGGTTGATGCCGTAGACCTGGATGGATGGTACTATGCAGGATACTATGTAAACTATGGTTATGAACAAAACTACGACGTATATGATGTCTCCGGATGGGGTCCGGACTTTGGTGATCCGTGCTCTTATCTGGATACCATGCTTCCGGACTACGAAGGATACATGACCAAATGTTTCGGTATCTTCTAATTTTGGAAAAGGTAAAATTGGAAAGACCAGAACAGTTGAAAGCCAATGAATAAACCGGCAGGGGGATGGGGACAAAAAAAGCCATTCCCCTGTCATATTGTGTTAAGGAATGAGAGAATATGACAAAATATCTTTTTAAGCGTTTGTTGCATGGCCTTGTTTCCGTAGTAATCGTCGTTGGATGCGTTATGACTATGATCTATTCTCTGATGGACCGAAATCTGATTTTCGCACAGGATACCACCTATTCCCATCAGAGCAATAACCAGAAAAAGGTGTACAAATATCAGAAGTGGGAGACATACGGATATCTTGATTATGTAACCTATGCAGATTATTTGAACGCTCTCAAAGCAAAAGGCGAAATTGACGAGGATACGAGATCCAAAGCAGTAGCATTCGGAAGAACGAAAGACCAGGATTCAGAACTGGTATCTGAATATGTAAAGGAATTTACAGCTTATTATAAAGCAAAAGGTTACACCGTAAGAAGATACGATGCGATCATGATGGGTAAGAAAAAATATGCCAACGGCGGACAGCAGCAGCTGTTTGCATACAGGGATATTCCGCTTGCAACACGTCTCGGAAAATATTTTTCCGGTTTGATTGACATCGACAGCATTCACGATGCTGCAAAGGTAGAAGGTAAGAGGGGGATTACATTTACCTTACACGATCCGGTATATGGGGGAAAGAAATTTTCACCGGCCATCATGGGAAATGGCACAACACACAAGTACCTGATGTACTTTGACTCAAAATTCCCATATTTCCATCAGAATATAATCACCATAAATTTAGGAAAGTCCTATTCCGTAAATGAGGGTGTGGATGTAGCACTGACCATGACCCGCGCGCAGGGATCCTACGTAAAATCGGAGATTACCTACCCAAGCGGTCTGGTGGAATACAGTGCAGACGATCTGCACAGCGCAACGTATATGAGCGAATCTCAGGATGCAAGCGCTGTTCATTCCGATCGGTTCACAGATGACTATACCAACGTGGATACAGTTAAGAGTGGTAAATCAAAAATCGGCTATTCCTTTGTGATCGGTATCATTGCCGTAATTCTTTCCTATCTCATCGCAGTGCCGCTTGGCATTCTGATGGCGAGAAAGAAAGACAAACTGGTTGACCAGCTTGGAACCATCTATATTGTATTCATTATAGCAGTACCTTCACTGGCCTATATCTTCCTGTTTAAGGCAATCGGAGGAAAAATGGGTCTGCCAACCACCTTTGACATGGATTCGAAGAGCAAGCTGATGTATATTCTGCCGATCGTTTCTCTGGCACTGCCGCAGGTGGCAAACCTGATGAAATGGCTGCGTCGATACATGATCGACCAGATGAACTCCGATTACGTAAAATTCGCAAGATCCGGTGGACTGACAGAGGGAGAAATCTTTACGAAACACATTTTGAAGAACGCAGCGATTCCGATCGTGCAGGGTGTTCCGGCGAGCGTACTGTTCGCACTGACCGGAGCCATCATCACCGAGCGTGTGTACGTAGTACCTGGTGCCGGTAATCTGCTGACCGAAGCAATCAGCAAATATGATAATGGTGTTATCGTAGGTGTTACACTGTTCTACGCAGTGCTCTCCGTGATTTCCATCATCCTGGGCGACGTTTTGATGTCCATGGTGGATCCGCGAATCTCATTCTCAACGAAAGACAGGTAGGGACTTATGAATTATGATTTAGATAAATTCGGTCTGTCTGAGGAAGAACTGTTTTCTCCTGTAGATAACAGCTCTCTGGAGTCTGAGAAAATTACGGCTCCGAGATATTCCTACTGGCATTCCGTGTTCCGCGTATTTTTTAAGAAAAAAATCAATATTGCCGTACTTTGCCTCCTGGGTGTGATTCTGCTGATGACGTATGTGTATCCGCTCTTTGTGGAGTACGACCGTTTCGCCAATCTGATGAACGGCGCGACAAAACATCTGTCTCCAAGCAAAGCATTGCAGCAGCTTGGATTCAATATTCACTGGATTTTAGGATCCGGTGCTTCCGGACAGTCGACCTTTGATGCTGTCTGGTTTGGTTCCAGAATTTCAGTTTCCCTGGCGTTTATCTGTGCGCTCATCAACCTTTCGATTGGTGTGATTGTCGGATCTGTCTGGGGATTTTCGAAGAAGGTTGATGTCTTCATGATGGAGGTTTACAACATCATCGGAAATATTCCGTATGTACTTCTGATCTCCGTCCTGGTGCTTATCTTTTCTCCGAGCTTCTGGACCATGGTATTTGCACTGACCGTTACCGGATGGCTTGCCATCGCGTACTTTATCCGTACGCAGGTCGTTATCATCCGTGACAGAGAGTATAATCTGGCATCAAAATGTCTTGGAACTTCGATTTTCCGCATTGCGATGAAGAATATTCTCCCGTTTATGACATCTGTCATTGTTACTCTGGCGGCAACTGAGATTCCGTCCTACATCTCTTACGAGGTGTTCCTGGCTTACATCGGTATGGGACTTTCTGACATGTCTCTGGGAAGACTGATCTATGAGGCTGAGGGTGCCATGCTGACACCGGGATGGGGATTCGAATTCTGGAGTCCGGTTGTTGTCGCTTCAATTATCACCGTAGTATTATATGTAGTTGGACAGAACCTTGGAGATGCGTCCGACCCGAGAACACATATGTAGGAAGGAAAGCCGCATGGAAGATAAAAAAGTATTATTATCGATTAAGGACTTACAGGTAAAATTCCGTGTCCGCGGCCGTATCCTGACGGCAATCCGGGGCGTAACGCTGGATATTTACGAGAATGAGTCCATTGCTATCGTAGGAGAATCCGGTGCCGGTAAATCCGTATTCACAAAAGCGTTTGCAGGAATGCTGGACAGCAACGGCTTCATCGATCAGGGAGATATCATTTTTAACGATGCCGAGCTGAGCGATACCGTTGTGCCGCTGAATTCTTATGCGAAAAAGACCATCGCATCCACCTGGGAAAAGCTGAATGAGTATTCCAAGCTGGAATATGGTGCAGAAGTATTCCTGAAAATGAAGGCGCTGGAGCAGGAAAAAGAAGAAAAAATGACGCTGAGCGAGGAAGAGCGTGAGAAAGCAGATGCTGAAATCAAGGAACTTGTAATAAAGAGAACCGAACTTTTCAACTATAAGCAGACACTCGATACTTCCAAAGAAAAAGCGAAAGTCAAAGAGACATCCGCGGAGATTTCCAGACTGGATGGAGAGATTAAGGCTCTGCAGAAAGCAAAAGAGGAAAAAATCAAGGCTCACAAACAGGCTGCCATGAACGATACGGCATACAATCAGGCGTATGAGGCAAAAATGGCAGAGTACAAAAAAGAGTACGCCGGCCTGACAGCAAAAGAAATTACGGACGAGACGAGAAAGAGAAACGAGATTCTTGCCAAAGAGATCTATCTTTCTGTCGGACGTTATAAACTGCGTAAAAAGGTTCGCATGATCAAAAAGCTGCACGAGGCATTCAAAGCTGCAATGGAGCGCGGTGTGGATCTGAACGATGAGCAGAAGCGAAACGGCGTTTTTGACCAGGCTACTTTCCGTGTGCGCTATCTGGATGAGACACCGGAGCAGCTTCATGGAACCTGTATCATTAACCTGGCAAAAATCCAGGACCCGAATGACTGGGGCCAGATCCGCGGCAAGAAAATTGCAACCGTATTCCAGGATCCGATGACTTCCCTGAACCCGATTATCACAATCGGAAAACAGATCACTTCTGTTATCATGAAGCATCAGAATGTTAGCGAGGTGGAAGCAAGGGCACAGGCGCTTGAGCTGATGGAAAAGGTTGGTATTCCGAACGCAGAGCAGCGTTTCGATGATTATCCGTTCCAGTATTCCGGCGGTATGAGACAGCGTATCGTTATTGCGATTGCACTTTCCTGCCGTCCGAAGATCCTCATCTGCGATGAGCCGACAACTGCGCTGGATGTTACGATTCAGGCGCAGATCCTGAAGCTGATCAAGGACCTTCAGAAAGAGTATAACTATACCATCGTGTTTATTACCCACGACCTTGGTGTCGTAGCGAATATCGCTGACCGTGTTGCCGTTCTGTACGCAGGACAGATCATCGAGTTTGCGAATGTAGAAGAGCTGTTCTACGACCCGCGCCATCCGTACACCTGGGCACTGCTTTCTTCCCTGCCGCAGCTTGCGGAGCGGAATACAAAGCTGTTCTCGATTACCGGTACCCCGCCGTCTTTGTACAACAAAATTATCGGAGACCCGTTCGCGCCGCGTAACCAGTACTGTCTGAAAATCGACACACTGGAAGAGCCGCCGATGTTCAAAGTAACGGATACCCACTATGCCAAGACCTGGCTGCTGGATCCGAGAGCGCCGAAGACGGAGAAGCCGGAAGCTATTCAGAATATTCACGAAAAACTGTTAAAAGCATATAACTTATAGGAGAGTTTGAAAGTGTCTACAAAGCAGGAAAGCAAGACCACTGTTTCGCATCTGCCGGAGCATGGTCCGATTGACGAAAATGGAAGAGAAATCTTACTGCAGGTAAAAAATGTAGATATCACTTTCGGCAAGGGCGATGACGCAGTCAAAGCGGTAAAAAATGCTTCTTTTGACATCTACAAGGGAGAGACCTTCTCCCTCGTAGGCGAGTCCGGTTCCGGAAAGACAACGATCGGCCGTGCGGTCATTCGTGTCAACCCGTGTTCCGCAGGAGAGATCCTGTATAAGGGCGTTAAAATTTCCGGTAAGATTCCGCATTCCCTGGACCGGGAGGTTATCCGAAACATTCAGATGGTATTCCAAGATCCGGCCGCATCGTTAAATGAGCGTGCGACCGTCGATTATATCGTATCCGAGGGTCTTTACAACTTCCATCTGTACGAGAACGAGGCAGACCGTGTAAAGAAGGTAGAAAATATGATCAACGAGGTTGGTCTTCTGCCGGAGCACCTGACCCGTTACCCACATGAGTTCTCCGGCGGACAGCGCCAGCGTATCGGTCTGGCCCGTGCCATGGTTATGGAGCCGGAGCTGGTTGTAGCCGATGAGCCGATCTCCGCACTGGACGTATCGATTCGTGCCCAGGTCCTCAATCTGCTGAAGAAATTCCAGAGAGAAAAACAGGTTACTTATCTGTTTATCGCCCATGACCTTTCCATCGTACGGTTCATTTCCGACCGTATCGGTGTTATCTACAAAGGAAATATCGTAGAGGTTGCGGACGCAGAGGAGCTGTTCAACTTCCCGCTGCATCCATACACCCATTCCCTGATCTCTGCGATCCCGATTCCGGATCCGCAGCTTGAGAAGAACAAAGTGCTGTACACCTACGATCCGTCCATTCACGATTATTCCGTGGACAAACCGGAGTTCGTGGATATCGGACACAACCACTTTGTATACGGAAACAAGAAAGAGATCGAAGAGTACAAGGCACTCCGTGAAAAGGGAGAGCCGCTGCAGCCGATCACCATCAAAAAGCCTGGCGAGAAAGTAAAAGAGGAGAACCACGAGGTTCATCTTTCCAAGGCAGAAGATGAGTTCCTGAAAACTCCGGTTCACGATACCGGAAGCATCTGGTACAAAGTGCTGTCGTTCTTCTTCCCGATCATCGGTATTATCGCAGCAATGGTATACAAAAAGAAACAGTACTATCACAACTATAAAGCATGTAAGCAGGGCGCGCTGTACGGATTCGCCGTACTGGCCGTGATTCTCCTGATCTTTATCATTGCATTGATATTGGTTGTCCTATAGCAGACTGTGAAAAGCAAAGCAGTGTCAGAATCGAAAGTCTTTTGATTCCGGCGCTGCTTTTTTTGTGCCGTTTTACTTGACGGGAGACATATTTTCTGGGACAATAAAACACAGTGCGAATGAAGGGGAGAACTTAAAGTAAGAGGAGTAAAAGAATGGGAAGAACAGTAAAAGATCCAAACAGACGGCAGCCGAAGCCGGTGCAGAAAGTTCAGCTCTCTGAAAAGAATGTCGGACGGCGCATCGTGCTTGTGGTACTGTTTCTGGCGATCGGATCCGGTTTTCTGGTGTATGGTTTTATGAATTTTCTGCGCGGCGATTCCGGCTGGCGCGAAATCAGCGTGAAGGCGGGCTCGGAGCTGAACTGCAGCGAGGATTTCACACTGAAATATAATGTCGGTGCAGGCGGCGTATCGGCGGGTGGGGAGGCAAAGGCACTCTCGCTGATTTATACCGATGCGGCGGTGAAGGGCTACCGGCTTTTCAATATCGACGAGAGTTTCGATGATGTGACAAACCTGTACGATATCAACCAGCATCCAAACGAAGTGATGACGGTAGATCCGGTTTTGTACGATGCCCTGAAAAAAGTATCCGATGCCAACTGCCGGGAAATCTATCTGGGACCGCTGTACGCGTCACTGGAAAATCTCTGCATGAGCAATGATGATGCGGCCGCAGCACAGTTCGATCCGGAGAAGGATGATGATGCGGCAGAGGAAGCGGCAGCCGTCGCAGCCTTTGCGCAGAACCCGGATGACATTTCCATGGAATTCCCGGGAGAAAACCAGGTCTGCCTGCATGTGTCGGATGCGTATCAGGCATATGCCGCAGAGATGGGCTACACGGCGTATCTCGACTTTTTCTGGATGAAAAATGCTTTTTTGATTGACTATCTGGCGGACATGATCCGCGGCAAGGGCTATCAGCTCGGCATTATTTCCAGCAAGGACGGATTTGTGCGCTGTCTCGATGAAACAGGGGAAAAAGAGTACCAGTACCCGCTGTACCATCTTTCCGGGAATGAAATTCAGTCACATGGAACGATGACGTACGAGGGACCGAAAAGTATCGTATTTTTCCACGCTTACCAGGCGGGCAGTCCCGATACGTACCGCTATTACCAGTATCAGGACGGAACGATGCGCACGCCGTATCTTAGCGCGTCAGACGGAAAAGATCACACGGCAGCATCAGAACTGATCGTCTATTCCGGTGAATATGGCTGTGCTGATACGCTGCTTGCAGCATTTTTCGATTATCAGGCCGAATCGCTTTCCGGGGAGCTCTTGAAAACACTGGCTTCACAGAAAATTTACAGTGTCTGGTTTGAGAACAATGAGATTCAGACCACAGACGGAAAGTTTTCCGTGACAGCGGTGAATAAATAAAAAAACAGAATAAAAAAACAAACCAGATTTGCATTGTACAATCGCGGTTAGGATGGTAAAATAAAAACAGAATTTGAAAAATCATTTCCACAATCTGCAAGCCCCACTTCGCGATCTGTTTTGACCTTATCCGGTTGCTGCAGACCGTTTGGGCTGAAAATGGGACTCGCAGCTCACGAAAAGCTTTTTTCAAACACGCTCTGGCATGAATGAGTGCTTTTTTATGCGATTTTGTATGGGGGAAGCAGCAGCGAGAGCACGTAAAATAAATAAGGAGGGGTTACAATTTTGAAAATGGAAGAAAAATTATACGATTATATGGATTGGGCAGAGATTGAAGCTGTGGTCTATTCTGAGGAGAATCATCCAAGAGACATCTTGGGACCGCGTGTAACGGAGGATGGTATTTTGATTCAGGCGTTTTTCCCGGGCGCAACCCGTGCAGCCGTACATACGATCCGCGACGGAAAACAGACCGAGATGGTTTGCGAGGATGAGGCGGGATTTTTCGCTGTGCTGCTTCCAGGAAAGAAAATTCCATCCTATACGCTGATCTACTGGGACGGCGACGGAAACCAGATGGAGCATTACGATCCGTACGCCTATCCGATGCAGTTCACCGAGCAGGAACAGAAACAGTTTGAAAACGGCATCTGTTATTCCATCTATGAGAAGCTGGGTGCACACCCGGTAAAGATCGATGGTATCAGCGGTGTTTACTTCGCTGTCTGGGCACCGAATGCGATCCGTGTCAGTGTTGTCGGAAATTTCAATAACTGGGACGGAAGAGCATATCAGATGAATCTTCTGGAGTCCGGAATCTACGAGCTCTTTATCCCCGGTGTTCGCGCGGGCGACATCTATAAATATGAAATTAAGGCAAAGGGCGGTCTGACGTATCTGAAATCGGATCCATACGCGAATGCAGCACAGCTGCGTCCGAACAATGCGAGTGTTGTGGTTGATCTTGGAAAATATGCCTGGCAGGATGAGAACTGGATGAAGAAGCGTGGTGTCACACAGGGCGACAAAGCGCCGATTTCTGTTTATGAAGTGCATCTTGGCTCCTGGAAAAAACCGGACGATGGCCGTGAATTTTATAACTACCGTGAGATCGCTCCGATGCTGGCTTCTTATGTGAAAGAGCTCGGCTACACCCATGTTGAGCTGATGCCGGTGATGGAGCATCCGCTCGATGAATCCTGGGGTTATCAGGTAACGGGCTATTACGCACCGACAGCACGATACGGAACGCCGGATGATTTCCGCTATTTTATGGATACGATGCATCAGAATGACATTGGTGTTATTCTCGACTGGGTACCGGCACACTTCCCGCGCGATACCTTCGGACTTTCTGCATTTGACGGAACGTGTCTGTATGAGCATTTCGATCCGAGACAGGGATCCCACCCACACTGGGGCACACTGATTTACAATTACGGCAGACCGGAAGTAAAGAACTTCCTGATCGCCAATGCTCTTTTCTGGGCAAAAGAGTACCATGCCGACGGAATCCGTATGGATGCGGTTGCCTCGATGCTGTATCTTGATTATGGCAAGCAGGATGGGGAGTGGGTCGCAAATATCTATGGCGGAAATGAGAACCTCGAAGCGATCGAATTTTTAAAACATCTGAACTCCATCTTCAAAAAAGAGTTCCCGGATGCGCTTCTTATCGCGGAAGAATCGACCGCATGGCCGAAGGTGACGGGAGAACTCGATGACGAGGGCCTTGGCTTCGACTACAAGTGGAACATGGGCTGGATGAATGATTTTACGGAATATATGAAAAACGATCCGGTATACCGCGGGGCACATCACGATCAGCTGACTTTTTCTATGGTATATGCATACTCGGAGAAATTCATGCTGAGTCTGTCGCACGATGAAGTGGTTCATCTGAAGGGATCCATGTATACCAAAATGCCGGGTACACCGGAGCAGAAAATGGCAAATCTTCGTCTGGCGTACGCTTATCAGATGGTGCATCCCGGAAAGAAGCTTCTGTTTATGGGACAGGAATTCGGACAGGAAAAAGAGTGGAATGAGAAACAGTCCCTGTCCTGGGAGCTTCTTGAGGACAAGGAACATCTGCAGTTAAAGAACTATATGGCGGCACTTCATGCATTCTACAAAGCAAATCCGGCACTGTATCAGCTTGACGAAAAGCCGGAGGGCTTTGAGTGGATCAATGGCATGGAGTGGGAAAAGAATCTTCTGATCTTCCTTCGCAGAACAAGGAAGAAAGAAGATACGCTGCTTGTCGTATGCAACTTCTCGAATGTCGAGTACGATGATTTCCGCATTGGTGTGCCGTATCCCGGAAAGTACAAAGAGATGTTCAACAGCGATGCGGAAAGCTATGGCGGAACAGGCGTCGGAAATCCACGCGTGAAAATGTCGAAAAAAACAGAGTGCGACGAGCGGAAAAACTCGATTACCGTAAAACTCGCACCGCTTTCTGTTCAGGTATTTTCTTATACGAAGCCGGAGACGGGCGCTGCAAGCAATAAGAGCGCAAAGGCAAAAACTGCAGCGAAAGCGGCAGCAGAGAAGAAAACCGGAAAGAAGGGAAAACCGGCTGGAAAAACGGAAGAAGCAGTAAAAGCAGTAAAAGCAAAGAAAACAACAAAGACTGCCCAAAAAGCAGAGAAAAAGGTATCGGAAAAAACGGTGAAAAGAGCAGAGAAAAAGCAGGGAACTACGACTGCGACAGAGAAGGTGGAGAAAGCCGTAAAGCAGGCGATCGACAGCAAACCGGTGAAAACGGTAGAGCAGACGGTGGACAAGCTGGTGAAAGCCGGAAAATCCGCAGCGGCAGAGGCAGCAAAAGCCGTGGAAAAATACCGCGCAGCCGCCGATCCGGAAAAGAAGCCGGCTACAAAGCCGGAAACAAAGCCGGAAACCAAGTCGGAAGCAAAATCAGAGGCAAAACCAGAGACAAAAACGAAAAAAAGCACAGGCATGAGTGAACTTGGCGAGGAGCTGCAGAGAAAATTCGCGACAGAGGAGAGATAACACATGGTGAATCTGACAGCGGCGGAACGCGTCTATGAATACTGGATCGACAAGGCCTCTTCGGCTGCCGATCTGGTGCTGAAGATCGTGTTTGCGGTAATCCTTTTTCTGGTTGCACGCAAACTGATCCTGTGGCTCTGTGGTCTGATCCGGAAAAACATGCGGCGTTTTCACACGGAGGAGGCGGTGGTCAGTTTCACCGTTTCCATGGTGAAATACAGTCTGAACACGCTGCTGGTGCTGACCATTATCGTTCAGCTCGGTATCGTATCCGAAGCGTCGATCGCAGCAGCCATCGCCTCCGCCGGCGTTGCCGTATCCCTGGCACTGCAGGGCGGCCTCTCAAACTTTGCAGGCGGCGTGATGATTCTGCTGCTGAAACCATTTAAGGTCGGTGACTACATCATTTTTCCGGGCGAAGGTCAGGAGGGAACGGTCAAAAAGATTGAGATGTATTACACGACAATCAACAGCATCGACAACCGTACCATCATGATCCCGAACGCTAATCTGACGAACCACACCATCATCAACGTGACGGCGATGGACCGGAGAAAGCTGGAGATCAAAGTCGGCATTTCTTATGAGTCCGATATCAAAAAAGCGAAGGACATCCTGCGCCGCCTCGTTGAGGAGGAGCCGCATTTTCAGTCGGAGGAACAGCAGTTTTTCGTAGATGAGCTGGGCGAGAGCGCGATTACGGTCGGTCTCCGCGCCTGGGTCGCAACGGAAAATTACTGGCCGGTCAAATGGAAAATGAATGAGCGCATCAAAGAAGAGTTTGACGCGGCGGGAATTTCCATCCCGTATAACCAGCTCGATGTCCACATCTGCCCGGAACCGGCGAACAAAAAAGCCGGAAAAGGCGATAAATAAAGGATATTTTGAAAATTAACCCTTGCAATTGCACGGAAAAGGTGCTATAGTAAAGCTGTTAATAAGTGACTGTTAAGGAGTGGACGATTTCGTCCACTCTTTCTTGTGTACAGGGAAATGAAAGAATTTTTCGAAAGTTTCCCTGAATCAAAAAGGTGGTGAGGATTTGAGCAGAAGAGAAGAATACGAACAGAAGGCAGAAGAACTGATCACTCCGATTGTAGAAGCCAATGGTTTTGAACTGGTGGATGTGGAGTATGTCAAAGAGGGCGGTACCTGGTACCTGCGTGCTTACATCGACAAAGAAGGCGGAATTACCGTGGATGACTGCGAAATCGTCAGCCGTGCATTTTCTGACCGGCTGGACGCAGAGGACTTTATCGATGACGCCTATATCATGGAGGTCAGCTCCCCGGGCCTTGGACGTCCGCTGAAAAAAGAGAAAGACTATAAGAGAAGCATGGGAAAAGAGCTGGAAATCCGGACATACCGTGCGATCGAGAGAAACCGGGAATTTTACGGAATACTCACCGCATATGATGATAACAGTGTGACCATTTTGGAGGAGGACGGAACAGAGCGCGTCTTCCAGAAAAGCGATATTGCATTGATCCGTTTAGCATTTGATTTCTAAACAGACGCAGATACAGGAGGAAAAGAGAAAAATGAATACAGAATTAATGGAGGCCCTTGAAGTTCTTGAGAAAGAGAAGAATATCAGCAAAGATACCCTGCTTGAGGCAATTGAGCAGTCGCTGATCCAGGCCTGTAAAAACCATTTTGGCAAAGCAGATAATGTAAAGGTAAGCATTAACGCCCAGACTGGTGATTTCAAAGTCGTAGCAGAGAAAACCGTTGTTGATCTGGTACAGGATCCGATCATGGAGATCGCCCTTTCCGATGCAAAACGTGCAGACTCCCGCTATGAACTCGGCGATATCGTTCCGGTAGAAATCAAATCCAAAGAGTTCGGCCGTATTGCAACCCAGAATGCCAAAAACGTCATTCTTCAGAAGATCCGTGAGGAAGAGCGTAAAGTTCTGTTTGATCAGTACTTCGAGAAAGAGCACGATGTGGTTACCGGTGTGGTACAGCGCTATGTAGGACGCAACGTCAGCATCAACCTCGGTAAAGTAGACGCTCTGCTGACCGAGAACGAGCAGGTCAAAGGCGAGAAATTTGAGCCGACCCAGCGTGTGAAAGTATACGTTCTGGAAGTAAAGAATACAACCAAGGGACCGAAAGTCATGGTATCCCGTACCCATCCGGAACTCGTAAAACGTCTCTTTGAGTCTGAGGTTTCCGAGGTTGCAGAAGGCATCGTAGAGATCAAGAGCATTGCCCGTGAGGCAGGAAGCCGTACGAAAATGGCAGTATGGTCCAACGATCCGAACGTCGATGCAGTCGGCGCATGCGTCGGTATGAACGGAAGCCGTGTCAACGCGGTTGTCAATGAGCTGAACGGAGAGAAGATCGACATCATTACATGGGATGAGAACCCGGCACTCCTGATCGAGAACGCACTGAGCCCGGCAAAAGTTATCTCCGTTATGGCAGATCCGGATGAGAAGACCGCAAAAGTAATCGTTCCGGATTACCAGCTTTCCCTTGCCATCGGTAAAGAGGGACAGAACGCAAGACTTGCCGCACGTCTGACCGGATTCAAGATCGACATTAAGAGCGAGACTCAGGCACGCGAGGCAGGAGACTTCGACTACGTAGAAGAAGAGGAATACGAGGAAGAGGACAATTACGATGAGTCCGCAGCAGAGGAGGGAACCATCTCTGCAGAAGAAAACTTCGACGAGAATGATGTAGAAACAGCAGAGAAAGCCGGAGACGAAGAGTAATTAAAATAAAAACAAAGGCGGGATGAGCATTTGAGTACAGTTCGTAAAGTGCCGCTGCGTAAATGCATTGGCTGCAATGAAATGAAAAACAAAAAAGAAATGATCCGCGTGGTGAAAACCACCGAAGGAACGATTGTTCCGGACACAACCGGAAGAATGAACGGACGCGGTGCTTATGTCTGCTCTCTGGAATGCCTTGGGAAAGCAATGAAAAACAAAGGACTTTCCCGTTCTCTGAAGGCAGAAATTCCATCAGAGGTTTATGAGCAGTTAAAGGAGGCATTTGCGAAGATTGAACAGTCAAAGTAAAGGATTATCCATGCTGGGCCTTGCCATGAAGGCGGGTAAGGTATCGAGCGGCGAATTTGCGACCGAGCAGGCCGTAAAGAGCGGAAGCGCATACCTTGTCATTCTGGCGGAAACGGCGTCGGCCAATACACAGAAGAAATTTCGCAATATGTGTGCATACTATAAAGTGCCATGCATTCTTTTTGGGGACAAAGAGCAGCTTGGAAGAGCCATCGGAAGAGAATACCGTTCTTCCCTTGCCGTATGTGAAGCGCATTTTGCAGAAAAAATAGCAGCATTGTTGGCAGAAGCGTAAGGCGTAAGGCCGGAAAGGTCGGTGGATGGATGCAGGAAACACGAAAACCGCAGAAAGAGGAGAAAAGATCATTGGAAAAGAAAGATACAGAAAATATGGAAATGAAGAAACCGGAAGAGCAGGCAAAACCGAAGAAAAAGAAAATTATTTCCGTTGTGCGTCCGCAGAACGCAACAAGTAAAGAAGCAAAAGAGTTCACAAAGAACCAGGGACAGAAAAAAGACCGCCCGTCCCGCGGAAATGGCCGTCCGGAAGGAAACCGCAATGGAAACGGAAGAAGCGAGGACCGTCCGAACCGTGGAAACGGAAACGGCGGAAATGGAGATCGTCCGAACCGCAATGGAGACCGTCCGCAGGGAGAGCGCCGTTTCAACAATAACGGAGACCGTCCGAACCGCAATGGAGACCGTCCGCAGGGAGAGCGCCGCTTCAACAATAACGGAGACCGCCCGAACCGCAGCGGAGACCGTCCGCAGGGAGAACGCCGCTTCGGCGGAAACAATGGAGACCGCCCGAACCGCAGCGGAGACCGTCCGGGAGGAGACCGCAATAACGGCGGAAGAAGCGGAAACGGTGAGAGAAGCGGAAGACCATTCGGTGAGCGTTCCGCACGTCCAAACGGAGGCAGACCGGGAAATAATGGCGGAAGACCGTTCGCAGGAAAGGATGATGATTCCCAGAATCAGAACCGCCGTCCGGGAGGAGACCGCCGCAGAACCGAGCATAAGAGCTCTGCAGGCGATACAATGAGCCTTGGCATCAAGAAGCCAGGCCGTGATACAGGAAGAAAAGAAAAAGACAAAAACAAAGATTCTTTAAGAGAAAATAAATTCAGTGAAGACAGAGGAAGAGGCGGAAACCGTCCGAACCAGGGACATCATCAGCAGTCCAGACTCCCGAAAGCGCTCCAGAAACCGGTCAACAAACCGAAACAGGAAGCTCCGAAGGATGAGGTAAAGGAGATTACCCTGCCGGAGAAAATGACTATCCGCGAGCTGGCTGAGAAGATGAAAATGCAGCCGGCAGTCATCGTAAAGAAACTGTTCATGGAAGGAACGATGGTTACCGTAAACCATGAGATCGATTTCGAAAAAGCACAGGAAATCGCGCTTGATTATAACATCATCGCTGAGCCGGAAGAGAAAGTCGATGTGATCGAAGAGCTCTTAAAAGAGGACGAAGAGGATGAAAAAGACATGGTTCCGCGTCCGCCGGTAGTCTGCGTTATGGGACACGTTGACCACGGTAAAACATCTCTTCTGGACTGCATCCGGAACACCCATGTCACCGACCGCGAGGCTGGCGGTATTACCCAGCACATCGGTGCATACACCGTTTCGATCAACAAACAGAAGATTACGTTCCTCGATACCCCGGGACATGAGGCATTCACCGCTATGCGTATGCGTGGAGCCAATGCAACGGATATCGCCATTCTCGTTGTCGCAGCAGACGACGGTGTGATGCCGCAGACCGTTGAGGCAATCAACCATGCAAAAGCAGCCGGCGTTGAGATCATCGTTGCGATCAATAAGATCGATAAACCAGGCGCAAACATAGAGCGTGTAAAACAGGAGCTCTCCGAGTACGAACTGATTCCGGAGGACTGGGGCGGAAGCACCGTATTCGTTCCGGTATCTGCAAAGAACAACGAAGGTATCGACGATCTGCTGGAGATGATCCTTCTGACTTCCGAAGTGCTCGAGCTGAAAGCAAACCCGAACCGGAAAGCAAGAGGTCTTGTCATCGAGGCTGAGCTGGATAAAGGAAAAGGACCGGTTGCTACCATTCTGGTACAGAAAGGTACCCTGCATGTCGGCGATTACATCGCAGCAGGCGCATGCTCCGGTAAAGTCCGTGCGATGATGGATGATAAGGGACGCCGCGTCAAAGAGGCAGGCCCGTCTACTCCGGTTGAGATTCTCGGACTTTCCGATGTTCCGAACGCAGGAGAGATCCTCGTTCAGACCGATAACGATAAAGAAGCAAAGAACTTCGCAGCAACCTTCGTGGCAGAGAACAAGAAGAACCTGCTTGAGGAGACAAAAGCGAAGATGTCCCTGGATGATCTGTTCAACCAGATTCAGGAGGGTAACTTAAAAGAACTGGCACTCGTTGTCAAAGCCGATGTACAGGGATCTGTCGAGGCAGTAAAACAGAGTCTTGTCAAACTCTCCAACGAGGAAGTTGCCGTACGCGTCATCCACGGCGGTGTCGGTGCGATCAACGAGTCCGACGTTATGCTGGCAACCGCATCTTCCGCCATCATTATCGGATTTAACGTACGCCCGGATGCGAACGCAAAATCCATGGCAGAGCAGAACGGCGTAGACATCCGTCTGTACCGTGTCATCTACCAGGCAATTGAGGATGTTGAGGCAGCCATGAAGGGTATGCTTGAGCCGGTTTACGAAGAGAAAGTTATCGGCCATGCCGAGGTACGTCAGCTCTTCAAGGCATCCGGTGTCGGAACGATCGCCGGAAGCTATGTACTGGACGGAACGTTCCAGAGAGGCTGCAAAGTTCGAATCAGCCGCGAAGGAAACCAGATCTTCGAAGGAAATCTGGCATCCCTCAAACGTTTCAAAGACGATGTCAAAGAAGTGCGCTCCGGCTATGAGTGCGGTCTTGTATTTGAAGGATTCAACGATCTTCAGGAGTTCGATCAGGTCGAGGCCTATATCATGGTAGAAGTGCCGAGATAGAAATGAGGAATTAAGTTGAGAAAAAACAGTATTAAAAACACCAGGATCAACGGGGAAGTACAGAAAGAGCTTTCCAACATCATCCGGAACGAGATCAAGGATCCGCGCATCGGAATGATGACCTCTGTCACAGCGGCAGAGGTAGCGCCGGATCTGAAGACGTGTAAAGTATATATCAGTGTGTTTGGCGATGATGAGGCGAAGAAAGAAACCATCCGCGGCTTAAAGAGCGCGGAGGGCTTCATCCGCCGTATGCTGGCCAAGACCATTAACCTCCGCAATACACCGGAGCTGACCTTTGTCCTGGATGAGTCGATTGAATATGGCGTTACGATGTCGAAACTGATTGATGAAGTAACACACAAAGAAGACAAAAAGGATGAGGAAAATGAAGAAAATTGATGAAATTCTAAACGGAGTCTCCTGCATGGCCATCGCCGGACACGTTCGTCCGGACGGTGACTGCATCGGTTCCTGCCTGGGATTATACCAGTATCTTCGCGACAATCGGCCGGAGATTCAGGCAGATGTCTATCTTGAGGATCCACGGCCGGAATTTTCCTATCTTCCGGGCTTTTCTGAGGTAAAGACAAGCTGTGAAGAGAAAGCGTACGACCTTGTGGTCCTTCTGGATGTATCCAGCGAGGAACGCATCGGCGTTGCCGTACCGCTTCTTGCAAAAGCGGGAAAGACGATCTGCATCGATCACCATGTGACGAATACAGAATATTGCGAAATCAATCACGTAGAGCCGGATGCAAGCTCTGCCTGCGAGGTGCTGTTCGGACTTCTGGAGGAAGAAAAGATCTCCGAGCCGTGCGCCGAGGCGCTGTACACCGGTATTGTGACCGATTCCGGCGTATTCCAGTACAGCAGCACCTCTCCGCACACGATGCGGGTTGCGGCCGCTCTGATGGAAAAGGGAGTTCCGTTTACCAGAATCATCGAGGATGCATTCTTCAAGAAAACATACGTACAGAATCAGATTATGGGACGCACGCTGACAGAGAGCATCATGCTTCTCGACAAGCAGTGTATTGTCGGTATCGTGCGGAAGAAGGTCATGGACTTCTATGGCCTGACACCGGGAGATATGGACGGCATTGTCATCCAGTTAAAAAATACAGAAGGCGTTCACGTAGCGATCTTCCTGTATGAGCTGGAGCCGCAGGTCTTCAAAGTAAGCCTCCGCTCCGACGAGCTGGTTGATGTGAGCAAAATCGCAGCCGTATTCGGCGGCGGCGGCCATATCCGTGCGGCTGGCTGCACGATGTCAGGTTCTCCGTATGATGTAATCAACAATCTGACTCTGTATATCGAAAAACAGCTTCTTGCAGAAGAGGAAGAAGAGACGACAGAGGAAGAAGCATAAACAGGAAACAGCCGGGCGCAGAAAATATATCCACGCCCGGTTTTCTTGTGAAAAAGAGGGAGACAAAACAACATGATAAACGGAGTTCTGAACGTATGGAAAGAGGCGGGATTTACGTCGCATGACGTGGTTGCGAAGCTGCGCGGCATCCTGCACCAGAAAAAAATCGGCCACACCGGAACCCTAGACCCGGATGCGACAGGCGTGCTTCCGGTCTGCCTTGGAAAGGGAACGCGTCTCTGCGATATGCTGACCGATGAAACGAAGACGTATGAAGCGCTGCTTCACCTTGGAATCGCAACGGATACGCAGGACATGAGCGGAACCGTGACAGCAGAAGCGCCAGTGACCGTGACGGAAGAAGAGGTGCGGGACTGCATCGCCTCGTTTGTCGGGGAGCAGCAGCAGGTGCCGCCGATGTATTCCGCGCTGAAGGTTAATGGAAAGAAACTCTACGAGCTGGCGCGGGAAGGCATCGAGATCGAGCGGAAGGCCCGCACGGTGCACTTTTACGAGATCAGCATTCTGGAAGTGAAGCTTCCGCTGGTGCGCATGGAGGTAACGTGTTCGAAGGGAACGTATATCCGCACCCTGTGCCACGATATCGGCGAAAAACTGGGCTGCCACGGATGTATGGAGCAGCTGATCCGCACGAGAGTCGGCCAGTTTGACCGAAACGGAGCGCACACGCTTGACGAGATCGCAGCGATTGTCGGTGAGGGCCGCCTTTCGGAGATCCTCGTGCCGGTCGATGAAATGTTTGCCGCGCTGCGCAGCTTTGCGACAGCGGACGATCATGCGAAAAAGCTTGCGGAAAACGGAAATCCGCTGAAACCGGCGCAGATCCGCGAAATCGGGGAAACTGCTTCCGGCGGGGACTTCGCAGAAGACGAGGAGTTCCGCCTTTATCTCGATGACGGAACGTTTGTCGGTATTTATCAATACAGACCATCACAAAACTTAACCAGACCGGTCAAGTTATTTCTGGAGAGAACATGAGATATCTAACAAAAACACTGGATTTTGACAGCAGAGGGGACAGCGTTGTAACCCTGGGAAAATTTGACGGCCTCCACCGGGGGCATATGCTTCTGATCCGCCGTGTCCTTGCAATCGGCAGAACGGAAGGACTGGAAACGGTTGTGTTTACGTTTGACGTGCCGCCGCAGTCGAAAGTGCAGCATGTCAAGCCGCATCAGCTGCTGACGAATGAGGAGAGAAGAGCCCGCCTCGAACAGCTTGGCATGGACTGCCTTGTGGAATGCCCGTTTGTGGATGAAGTGATGCACATGACGCCGGAAGCCTTTATCAAAGAGATTCTGGTGGATAAGCTGCACGCGAAAAAAGTTGTTGTGGGAAAGGATTTCGGTTTTGGCTACAAGAGAAGCGGCACAGCCGAAATGCTGAAAGAAATGGGCCCGTCCCTTGGTTTTGAAACCGAGATCATCGAAAAAGCAGAGGAAAACGGCCGCGAGATCAGCAGCACCTGGGCACGGGAAGAGCTGGAACAGGGCAATATGGAAGCCGTGAGCGGTCTGCTCGGCTACGATTACGCGGTTCACGGCGAGATTGTCCACGGTCATGCACTCGGCAGAACGATCGGCGTGCCGACCATCAATCAGATCCCGCCGGCAGAAAAGCTGCTTCCGCCGTTCGGCGTCTACGTTTCCGAGGTGAAAATCGAAGGAAAAATTTATTACGGTATCACAAACATCGGTGTTAAGCCGACGGTACAGGAAAAATTTACCGGCGTGGAGACGAATCTTTTTGACTGCAGCGAGGATCTCTATGGAAAACATGCGGAGGTTTCTCTGTTAAAATTCCTGCGCCCGGAGCAGAAATTTGCTTCGATCGACGCGCTGAAAAACCAGCTCGACCATGATGTTGCGGCAGGAAAAAAATATGTAGAAAAAAAGTTCGCTCAGCAGTGAAACACTCGCTGTTTCGCTGCGTAAGAAAGTGATTCAGGTGTGAGCAGCTCTCCTTTTGCGAAGCAAAACTTAAAATGAGAGCTGCGAAAGTTACAGTTCGGAGAACTGTAACTACGTGAAAATTCATCGCGAAAACATCTGATTTTAGTATTTACAATTCGAAAAGCGTATGCTATACTAATCGAGTATGCGGGACAAAAAAGATCCCCGGACCCTGATTCAGAGGCAGGACACTCCGACCACTTCTTAGTCAGCGGTGCAATCAAAATAACAGGAGGAATTTAAAATGATTTCGAAAGAAAAAAAACAGGCAATCATCAAAGAGTATGCAAGAACTGAGGGAGATACAGGATCACCGGAAGTACAGGTAGCTGTTCTTACCGCAAGAATCGAGGAGCTCACTGAGCATCTGAAAGTTCACCACAAAGATCATCACTCCAGAAGAGGTCTTCTGAAAATGGTTGGTCAGAGACGTGGTCTGCTTGACTACTTAAAGAAAACTGATATTGAAAGATACCGTGCTTTAATCGAGAAGTTAGGAATCAGAAAATAATCAGCTTGGAACAACGGGCGGGATACATTTTCCGCCCGTTTCTTTGCTTGTAAGATCAAAGACGCAAACGACATGGAGCCATTCTGAGCTGCATTGCATCCGTAAGAAGCTGCCAGTGGCAGGTTCTGGAGGTGCAGGAATTTTATCCGAGACCACTGAAAAACACATTGAAAAGCTGCATCCTGTCCGTATTCCGGTGTGCTTTTCAGTTGTTTCGGAAATTCTGCTCAGAAGAAAAAAAGGAGATTATTTATGTACAAGAGTTTTTCTATGGAACTGGCAGGCAGAACCCTGACCGTAGACGTAGGCCGTGTAGCAAAACAGGCAAACGGCGCAGCATTTATGCATTATGGCGATACTGTAGTTCTTTCTACAGCAACCGCATCTGAGAAACCGCGTGACGGCATTGACTTCTTCCCATTAAGCGTTGAGTACGAAGAGAAGATGTACGCCGTTGGAAAAATCCCGGGCGGATTCAACAAAAGAGAAGGAAAAGCAAGCGAGCACGCAATTCTGACCAGCCGTGTCATTGACCGTCCGATGCGTCCGCTGTTCCCAAAAGATTACCGCAACGATGTTACATTAAACAACATGGTAATGTCCGTAGATCCGGAGTGTGATCCGGAAGTAGTCGCAATGCTGGGTTCCGCAATCGCAACCTGCATTTCCGACATCCCGTTTGACGGTCCGTGTGCCATGACTCAGATCGGTATGATCGACGGCGAGTTCATCGTAAACCCGACTCTCGCACAGAAAGCCGTATCCGACCTGAAACTGACCGTAGCTTCCACCAGAGAGAAAGTCATCATGATCGAAGCCGGAGCAAAAGAGATTCCGGAAGCAAAAATGATCGACGCCATCTACAAAGCACACGAAGTAAACCAGGAAATCATCAAATTCATCGACAGCATCGTAGCAGAGGTTGGAAAACCGAAACACGCTTATGAGAGCTGCGCTATTCCGGAAGAGCTGTTTGCAGCGATCAAAGAGATCGTTCCTCCGGCAGAGATGGAAGAGGCTGTTTTCAGCGATGACAAACAGACAAGAGAAGAAAACATCCGCGTCATCACCGAGAAACTCGAGGAGGCATTTGCCGACAACGAAGAGTGGCTGGCAGTATTAGGCGAGGCTGTTTACCAGTATCAGAAAAAGACCGTTCGTAAGATGATCTTAAAAGACCACAAACGTCCGGACGGCCGTGCGATCACAGAAATCCGTCCTCTGGCAGCAGAGGTTGACATTATCCCGCGTGTTCATGGTTCCGCTATG
Source organism: Blautia sp. AF19-1 (assembly GCF_003479155.1). Classification (NCBI taxonomy): domain Bacteria; kingdom Bacillati; phylum Bacillota; class Clostridia; order Lachnospirales; family Lachnospiraceae; genus Blautia; species Blautia sp. AF19-1. Next base: position 16,452 of record NZ_QUGQ01000001.1, on the reverse strand, counting down.
TTCACCCGTGGACAGACTCAGATCTGCAACGTAACAACACTGGCTCCGCTTTCCGAAGCACAGAAACTGGACGGACTGGATGAGTTCGAGACCTCCAAACGTTACATGCATCAGTACAACTTCCCGTCCTACTCTGTAGGTGAGACAAAACCGTCCCGCGGACCGGGACGCCGTGAGATCGGCCATGGTGCTCTGGCAGAACGTGCCCTGGTTCCGGTACTTCCGACCGAGGAAGAGTTCCCGTACGCAATCCGTACCGTATCCGAGACCTTCGAATCTAACGGTTCTACTTCCCAGGCAAGTATCTGTGCATCCACCATGTCTCTGATGGCTGCCGGTGTACCGATCAAAAAACCGGTTGCAGGTATCTCCTGCGGTCTGGTAACAGGCGAGACCGATGATGATTACCTCGTACTGACCGATATCCAGGGTCTCGAAGACTTCTTCGGCGACATGGACTTTAAGGTAGCTGGTACCCACGACGGAATCACTGCAATCCAGATGGATATCAAGATCCATGGACTGACCCGTCAGATCGTAGAAGAGGCGATTGCCAGAACGAAACAGGCAAGAGAGTACATCCTGACCGAGGTTATGGAGAAAGCGATCGCAGAGCCGCGTAAGACGGTCGGCGAGTTCGCTCCGAAGATCATCCAGATGATGATCGACCCGCAGAAGATCGGTGAAGTTGTCGGCCAGAGAGGAAAGACCATCAACGCCATCATCGATGAGACCGGCGTAAAGATCGACATCACAGATGACGGTGCAGTTTCCATCTGCGGAACCGAGCAGGCTATGATGGATCAGGCAAAGAAATATATCGAGATCATCGCAAGCGACTTTACCGAGGGACAGATCCTGACCGGAAAAGTTGTCAGCATCAAAGACTTCGGTGCTTTCCTTGAATTCGCACCTGGAAAAGAAGGTCTGGTACACATCTCCAAGCTCGCCAAACAGCGTGTTGAGAAAGTAGAAGACGTTGTCAGCCTTGGCGATGTTGTAAAAGTAGTCTGCATGGGCAAAGATAAAATGGGCCGTGTAAGCTTCAGTATCAAGGATGTTCCGGCAGACGCGAAATAAATAGATCTGCCAGACGATAAAGAGCGGGGAACACAGAAAAAGGGATCTGTAAAACGGTTCGTTTTTCTGTGTTTTCTTATGTCCAATAGGAGTGAAAGCTATGAGATACCATAATATAACGAAAGACGATATGCTGAACGGAGACGGCCTGCGCGTCGTGCTCTGGGTCGCCGGATGTGGTCATCACTGCAAGGGATGTCAGAATCCGATTACCTGGGATCCAAATGGCGGCATCCCGTTTGATGACGCGGCAAAGGCAGAAATTTTTGAACAGCTGGACAAGGACTACATTTCCGGCATCACCTTCTCCGGCGGAGATCCGCTGTATGAGGCAAACCGGGCGGATGTGACGGCTCTGGCAAAAGAGATCAAGGAAAGATATCCGAAAAAAGATATCTGGGTTTACACCGGATATGAGTGGGAATCCGTCTGTGATCTGGAACTGATGGATTACACGGACGTGGTTGTGGACGGCCGCTTTATTCTTGCCCAGAGGGACGTTACCCTGGAATGGAAGGGTAGCCAGAATCAGAGAGTCATTGATGTGAAAAAGACGAGAGCACGCGGCGAAGTCGTACTGTTCGGCGAAAAGTAGTCACGCAAAAAGAAAAGGAGACGCTTTATGGAAACCATTAAAATTCAGTATTTAAACGATGAAATTGAGCGCCTGCGCTATATCGACGGAAAGTCCGACTGGATCGATCTGCGCGCAGCAGAGGAAGTGGAGTTAAAGGCCGGAGAATTCAAGCTGATCCACCTCGGCGTTGCCATGCAGCTGCCGGAAGGCTATGAGGCGCATATTGTGCCGAGAAGCAGCACCTTCAAGAACTTCGGTATTATCCAGACGAACCACTGCGGTATCATCGACGAGAGCTACTGCGGACCGAACGACTGGTTCTACATGCCGGCGTATGCCCTGCGCGACACCGTGATTCATGTGAATGACCGCATCTGCCAGTTCCGCATCGAGAAACACCAGCCGACCATCGGCTTTGAAGAAGTTGACCACTTAAACGGCGAGGACCGCGGCGGAATTGGAAGTACAGGAAAAAGATAACAACAGACGAAATAAAAAGAGCCTCCGGGTGTCAGAAAATCTGACATTTCCGGGGGCTTTTTGTTGCGGGCACACCAAACATGTACATGGTATATCAAACACGATCCGGATCCGGCGAATCTGGTTTATGTTTTGAATGCTATTGTTTCATCTGTACCGTATTGTTTGTGATTTTGAATTTTTTGAAACTGTTGATAAAACTTGAAATCCTGCTATACCCATACTGCTTCACATCGAAGCCCGGGAAACGGTTCCGCAGGGCATCGTGAATAATGCTGAGGTTGTCGATATGGCCTCCGTTGGAGCAGATCAGATCCGTGATACATTTTTCGATCTGCTGGCGCGATACGGTGTTCTGGCGTTCCTTTACGAGGTAATTATGACCGGTTTTCAGCACTTCGATATCGTTCATGCTTTCTAGAAACGTGGAAAGTTTGGAATAACCGTAATTTCGAACGTCAAACTCTGAGAATTTCTTCTGCAGGATACTGCCGATCTCACTAAGTGTCGTATTTTTTCCGTGATCATTGTTCTCTGTCAGTACACGGGAAACCGTCCGCTCGATTTCTGCCTTGCTTGTAATGGAAGGGGTTTCGTCCTGAGAAGTGCCGTAGCGCGCCGGATTTTCCGAGACAGCGGTAATCGCAGGGGAGATATCGTCCTCGTTCTGGGAAATGATTTCGAGAATTTTAAAGGCATCGCACGCAACGCGGAAGGAAGAAGGGGTTTTCTGCTCGCCCATGCCGAGCACAAACATGCCGGATTCACGCAGACGCTGCGCCAGCTTGGTAAAATCAGAGTCCGAAGAAACCAGGCAGAAGCCCTCCACATTTCCGGAGTAGAGGATGTCCATGGCATCGATGATCATCGCGGAGTCAGTTGAATTTTTTCCGTTCGTATTGCTGTACTGCTGGATCGGATTGATCGAGTAGCGCAAAAGCTGCTCTTTCCAGCTCTTTTTCGAGATATCGGTCCAGTCCCCGTAGATCCGTTTGTACGTGGCAACACCCTGGTCCGAAACCTCGTCCAGGATATATTTGATGTATTTCGGGGAAACATTGTCCGCATCGATCAATACGGCAAACCGGCTGTCTTTCTGTTCCATAGATTCTGTCCTTTCTGCGGCTTGAATAGTTACGAAAATAGATATCTCTAGTTTAGTACATTTCGGCCTACAAATCAACCGGGAGTTTAACCGAATCAAGTAAGTCCCCTGCTTCCATTGCGAATATCCGCTTGACAATGACAAAAAAACTTGTCAAAACTATTGACAAATAAAGTTGTCAATAGTAGAGTAGTAGATGACAAGAAAAGTTGTCAAATAGAGAGCTCATCTAAAAACAAAGTGAAAGGGGATACTGCGATGCCGCTGTACAATCAGTTAAAAGAGTACCGTTCGAAGCTTGGCATCAACCAAACCGACCTTGGAAAAATGGCGGGAGTATCGAGACAGACCATCAGCCTGATCGAGCGGGGAGACTATTCACCGTCGGTGACACTGGCATTAAAACTTGCAAAAATCTGTGAAGTAAAAGTAGAAGATATTTTTCAATATGAGGAGGATGAACCATGAAAGAAAAACAGGGGAACAAACCAAATTCCTACGGAAAGTTGATGAAACGGATGCTGATTTATCTGGGAATCGGCGGAGTCTGCGGTTTTTTTGTCGGAATTTTTATGACGTTCGGAGTGAAAAATGGCATGAGTGATCTGAGCGATCTGGTCCGCCCGCTGGCACTGCCGATCATTGCGGTAATTTTCGTTGTAAGCATTGTCCTGATGGAATTTTACAGCCGGAAATTAAAGGATACGATGAAGCATCTCGAAGAAGCAGAGGATGAACAGTACGAAGTCTTAAGCTATGAAGAAGAGAAATACGGCGCGATGCTGATGAGCTGCAATGTGATTTCGCAGGTCTGCGATATCATCGTGCTGACATTTACCTTTTCCCGTTCCTGGCTGGAAGAAGCATCGGGAAAAGAGCTCGCCGGATTCCTGGCAACCTGTGCTCTGTTTTGTATCAACTTCTTTCTCTATGGCTATTATCAGATGCGTTATGTAAAAATGGTTCAGGCAGCTCACCCGGAGAAGAGAGGCGATATGAACTCAAAAAACTTCCAGAAAGACTGGATGGCAAGCTGCGATGAGGCAGAAAAAGAGATGGTATATCAGAGTGCCTATAAGGCCTATATGGCGCTGGGCAAGATGATTCAGATCCTGCTGTGTGCGACGATGATCCTGCATCTGGTGTTCCATACCGGTATTCTCGCAGTCATTGTCGTGGGCGTCATTTATCTGACGATGACACTCACATATCATCGTTCCTGTGTAAGTCTGCAGAAAGCAAAACTGAATCTGTAATCCTGTAAATACAAAAAACTGCGTGGAATGCATTTCAGAATCGTGCATTCCGCGCAGTTTTGCGTTTGGTATGAAAAATGTCAGCTGATCGGAGCCGTCGGTATCTTTGAATTATACTTTTTGTCGATATCCTTCATGACAAACAGATACGAAACACCGGTAAAGACAGCTGCCGTCACCCAGGCTGCCGGGTCACAGAAGCAGGCGAGCGGGTAGCTGATGACTTTCATGGCAATCACAGCTACAATAAGGCGCGCAAAGAGTTCAGAAACACCGCCCATCATAGGCAGAAAGCCGTAGCCGCAACCCTGCATTGCATTTCGGAAAATAAAGATGGTACAGAGCGGTACATAAAAAAGAGCACACATATAGGAATAAGTCTTTGCCCATGGCATCATGGCGGCCATATCGACATCACCCGAGAAGAAGAGGGAAAGACATGGCTTCAGAAGAAGGAAGACGAGAACAGCGGCTGCGATCGAATATGTGATGGAAGTCAGAAGTGCAGCGCGAACTCCCTTTTTAATCCGTGGAATATCGCCCTTTCCGAAATTTTGCCCGCTGTAGGTTGCCATCGTCTGTCCCATTGCGGAAAAGCCCTGTGTGACCAGATTCTGCAGCTTACAGGCCGCCGTAAAAGCGGCAACCGCCTCCGAGCCGAACAGGTTAATGGCAGCCTGCATAATCATTGTACCGGATGCGGTGATGGCAAACTGGAGTGCCATCGGAATGCCCATCGAGAGCTGATGGCGGGAATCTGCCGCATGAAGCTTCCAGTGGTGTTTTTCCGGCCACATATCCGGCATGGAGCGATAAATATAAAAAAGACAGAGCACAGCAGAAATTCCCTGAGAGAAAACGGTTGCATATCCGGCTCCCGCAACGCCCATTTTAAAACGAATGATGAGAAGCAGATCCAGAAGAACATTTAATACAGCCGAAAAAATCAGGAACATCAGCGGAGTCTGGCTGTTTCCTACTGCACGCAGATAGGAGGAAAGCAGATTGTAAAAAATCGTAGCGATCAGGCCACCGCAAATAATCATAATATAGGTATAAGCGTCCTGAAAAATATTTTCCGGTGTGTTCATGAGATGCAGCAACGGCCGCATGGAGATCATGCTGAAGAATGTCAGGACAACCGTGAAAAGGAGAGCCAGTAGAATGCCGTTTGCCACACTTCGCTTTACTCCGCGCGTATCCTTTGCACCGAACCGTTGCGATGTTAGAACCGTAAAGCCTGCTGTGATGCCCTGCGCAAATCCAAGCACCAGGAACATAATCGTTCCCGTAGAACCAACTGCAGCCAGTGCATCCGCTCCGACATATCGGCCAACGATAATCGTGTCTGCCATGTTGTAGAGCTGCTGGAAAATATTTCCGATAATCAGCGGCAGCGTAAACTGCAGAATGACCGGAAGCGGACTTCCCTTTGTCATGTCTTTTTCCATGAGAAAACCTCCTCGAAATGATGGTAAAATAAGTTTTATCTTCGTTTAAAACGAAAGTTATTTTATCACATTCTGAAGAGGTTGTCATATCCTTATTTTGACATTTTTTCTGCGAAATTTGACGAAGGGAAAAGTGAACGACTTGAATAGACAGTTATAAAAATTTTTCATATGCAGACTTTATTTTTTCCGCCATTTGCTGCAGCCTTTGCGCGCGTAGACCGAAAATACGAACTGCAAGATCACCGCAGGAAAGTATAGTTGCGCCGCCGTCAATTTTCGGATCGAAGGCAAGAAATTCCCGGATTTCCTCCAGAAGGGTATCTGCGTGCTCCGATCGTGAGAGAAAGAGATTTACGTCTCGAGTCCCTGCGAGTGTGAATACGCACCGATTGGAAATAAAGCATCGTTGATCTGAAGAAGATAAAAATTAAGTTCGGACATAAAAAGTCTCCTGAAAATCATAAGATACGGAATGAGCCTGCCCGCGAAAAGAGGTCGGCCCATTCTTCCGAAGGTACGGACAAAAACCGCATCAGTGATGATGGTTGTGGATGGATGCGGAAATTCGCTGGTCAAAATCGAGCTTTTTCATCTCTTTTTCTTCACCGGGCTCAAAACGGACCGAAGTTCCGGAGGGAAGAATCACCGGACTCATCGGAAAAAACGGAGCAGGAAAGAGCACGGCGATCCGCCTGATGCTCGGCCTTGTAAAAGCGGAGAGCGGAACGATCGAACTCTTTGGAAAACCGATCACAGAGATCACACTGCAGGACCGGCAGAAAATCGGTGTATCGCTGGCAGAGTCGGGCTTCAACGGGCAGTTTACGATCGCGGAGCTGCTTGGCACCATCATGGGAACCGTTCCTGGACAGGCGGGAATTTTTGCGGTAAGCATCGCAGTTGTGCTGATTTCGTATGGGATCAGTGTAAGATTTATGGAGAAACGGGAGATTTAGAGAAATTCAAAGACGCCGGATTTCATGTTTGTATGTGAAATCCGGCGTTTTTGCCGTGGGGAAAAACAATACGGAAACTTGAAAAAGCTGCCGTGATATGGTATTCTCATAGAGTCGTTGACTCGAAAATAATAGAAGAAACAAGAGGAAAAACATGAAGAAATTATTTGCACAGATTGTGAAATTCGGTATCGTCGGCTTTATCAGCTTCGGCATCGACTACGTGACCGGTCTTATTGTCCTGAATCTTGTGATGGCGCTGACTTCCAGCTCTTACTTTGAAGCGGCATCCCTCATCGGTTCCGTTGCCGGATTTACCGTATCGGTCATTGCAAATTACATTTTAAGCTTCAAATTTGTCTTTGAGCGGAAAGAAGACATGAACAAAAAAGTCGAGTTCATCACCTTCGTTGTCCTTTCCCTGATCGGCATGCTGCTCAACAGTTTCCTGATCTGGATCGTCGTAGGCCCGATCTACGGCGGTAATGTTGCACTGCAGCAGAACATAGGCCATAACCTGATCTACACAATCGCGAAAGTATTCGCGACGGCGATTGTTATGGTATACAATTTTGTGACCAGAAAAATATTTCTGGAGAAAAAGTAATTTTGAAAAGAGTTTGAAAAAGGCAGCGGAGAAAAACGCTGCCTTTTTTGAAAAAAGAAAGGCTGGTGCATAAAAAATGGAACATTCGATCTTACAGACAGTATTGTGGAGTTACCTGATTTGTATTAATATCATTACCATAGCAGTCTATGGAATCGACAAACGAAGTGCGGTGCGGGGAAAATGGAGAATCCGCGTTTCCACCTTGCTTGGACTTGCGGCAGCCGGCGGCTCGGTGGGAGCCTTGCTGGGCATGCACCTGTTTCATCACAAGACAAGAAAAAAGAAATTCACGAGTGGAGTCCCGCTGATGCTGGCGGCGCAGATCCTTCTTCTTTTCTTTCTGGCAAAAGCAGGTCTGCTGTTTTTTGCATAGAGAGCAGCAGAATTTGAAAGAGGGTTAAAAAAATGAGAGAAGAACAAACGAAGGCGACAACAGAACGCCTGATTTTTCACGTAGATGTCAACAGCGCCTTTTTATCCTGGGAGTCGGTGCGGCGGATCCAAGAGGGACTGCCGGATCTGCGGGACATTCCTGCCTGTATCGGCGGCGATCCGACGAAGCGGACAGGAATCGTTGTGGCAAAGTCGATCCCGGCGAAAAAATGCGGTGTCCAGACCGGTGAACCTGTGGCAATGGCACTGCGGAAATGTCCGAACATGGTCATTGTCCCGAGTGATTTCGACCTCTACGTCAGGTGTTCCCGTGCCTTCAAGAAAATCTGCGCCTCCTACACCCCGGTCATGGAATCCTTTTCGATCGATGAGGTATTCCTCGATATGACGGGAACTTCCCTTCTGTATCCGGACCCGATTGCGGCGGCGCACGAAATCAAGGACCGGATTTACGAGGAGCTTGGATTTACCGTCAATATTGGAATCTCCACAAATAAACTCCTGGCCAAAATGGCGTCCGATTTCGAAAAACCGAACAAAGTGCATACCCTGTTTCCAGAAGAAATCCCTGCGAAGATGTGGCCTCTTCCGGTACGCGAGCTTTTGTTTCTCGGCAAAGCGTCCGAAAAGAAGCTGACCGAGGCCGGAATCCGCACGATCGGAGATCTGGCACATGCATGGGAAACTGATATTCAGACCCTGATTGGCAATAAAAACGGCCATCAGCTGTACCAGTACGCCCGCGGCATCGACGATTCCCCCGTAAAAGCACAGCCCGATGAGGCGAAAGGCTTCAGCGCAGAGACGACCTTTAACGAGGACATCGTCTCTATCGAACAGGTCGACCCGATTCTTCTCGCCCAGTGTGACATCGTGGCCGCCCGCATGCGTCGGAAAAAGAAAAAATGCACCTCCGTTTCCATAACCTTCCGCACCCTCGATTTCCGAAACCGCTCACACCAGACAAAACTTCCAAATGCGACCGATATCACAGATGAAATCTACCGCTGCGCCAAACAGCTCTTCCGCGAATCCTGGAAAGGAGAGCCCCTCCGCCTGATCGGTGTCTCCGTAACCGGCCTTACCGAAGACGATTTCGAACAGCTCTCCCTCTTCGAAGATCCCGAAAAGAAGGAGAAAAGCCGTAAACTCGATGCCGCCCTCGACGCAATCCGCCAGAAATACGGCAACGACAAAGTCACCCGCGCAAGCATCCTGAACGGAGCACAGGGAATTGCAAGAAAAGCGAAGGCACAGATGAAAAATGATGCGGAAAACTGAAAAATAATCTTCAAAGAAGGCAGCGGAGAAAAACGCTGCCTTCTTTGAAAATAAAGCAAAACAACGATAATATTCGGAAAAATGAAAATACAACAATTGATATATTTCTGAAAATAAGATATAATAATCGGAAAGAAGCACACTGGAAAGGAGGGAACGAATGAAAACATGCAAGGAAATGGCAAAGCTATGGGGCGTTACGGAACGCACTGTAACAACTTTCTGCAAAACAGGTAAAATTCCAGGAGCCGTAAAAGAAGGAAAAAGCTGGCGCATTCCGGATGAGGCAGAAAAACCAGTGGATGGCAGAGTACTGTCAGGAAAGTATGTAAAAAAAGAGGAAAAAGAAGCAAGAAAGCCACTCCCGATCGGAATATCTGGTTACGTACGGGCACAGTCGGAATATTATTATGTGGACAAGACAGGAATGATCAAAGAATTTCTGGATCGAAAACCACTGGTATCACTGTTTACGCGGCCGAGACGATTTGGAAAGACGTTGAATATGGATATGCTTCGCGTTTTCTTTGAAATTTCCGATACAGATACCAGCCAGTATTTCCGGGACAAAGAAATCTGGAGATGTGGAGAAGAATACCGAGAGCATCAGGGAAAATATCCGGTTATTTTTCTGACGTTTAAAGATATAAAATTTGCGTCCTGGGAACTGACTTTTGCAAAAATTGCAGAGCTGGTACAGGAAGAGTTCGGCAGACATAAGGAACTTGGAACGAGTGAGAAACTAGAACTATATGAGAAGGATTATTTTCGGAAAATACTGGAAGGTCAGGCAAATGAAGTAGAACTTTCTTCGTCTCTGCAGAAACTTTCCAAAATGCTTCATGAACATTATGGAAAAGCACCGATCATTATGATCGATGAATATGATGCACCGATTCAGGAAGGCTATTCGAAAAAGTTTTATGAAGAAATTGTTGGATTTATGTGGAATTTCTTTTCCGGCGCATTCAAAGACAACCGGCATCTGTCGTACGGTTTTTTAACTGGAATTCTGCGGATTGCACAGGAAAGTATATTCAGTGGTCTGAATAATCTGACGGTAAATTCCATTCTGGATGAGACATATGATAAATACTTTGGATTTACCCGTGCAGAAGTCCATAAAATGCTGCGGGATTACGGTGCTCTCGAAAAAGAAGCAGAGCTTAAAACCTGGTATGACGGATATCTTTTTGGCGCAGAAGAAATTTACAATCCCTGGTCCGTGGTCAACTATATTGCACAGGGGTGCATTCCAAAGGCATATTGGGTAAACACCGGAAAGAATGAAATTTTGGAAGAAGTTCTGAAGGCAGCGACAGAGGATGTCATAGAGAAATTGTATGCATTGCTGCAGGGAGAGCGAGTAGTTGCGAGAATTGATCAAAATGTAGTGTACTGGTCACTGCTGGAAGAGCCCGCAAGTATTTATAGTCTGCTCCTGGTCGCCGGATATCTGAAGACACCCCAAAAAGAATTGCAGACAGACGGCGCTTATCTGTGCGAGGTATCTATCCCCAACCGGGAGATTGCGGCAGTTTACAAAGCCGAGATTTTATCCTATCTGCTGCAGATTGGAGCAGTAACGAGGACAACAGCAGATCAGATTGCGGAAAGTTTGTATACGAATGACGTGAAAAAGCTGCAGAGTGCGATTGCAGAATATATGGACAAGTCGATCAGTTTTTACGATGCGGGCGCAGAAGGTTTTTACCATGGACTGGTACTGGGACTAATTGCATTGCTGGATCAACAGTATAAAATCACATCCAACCGGGAATTCGGAGAGGGACGGTACGATATCAGCCTGTTCCCGCGAGAACTCCGGTATCCTGGCATTCTGATGGAACTAAAATGGAAAAAGGGGATTACAGAAGACACACTGAAAAAATTAGCGAAAGAAGCATTAAACCAGATTGAAACACAGCGATACGATGCAGAAATGCGGCAGGAAGGGGTTAGGGAAGTCATCAAACTTGGAATCGCCTTTTCTGGAAAAAATGTAAAAATTTGGACAGTATAAAAACAGGAGAAGACAAAACAGGGGGAAGCAAAATGAAAAAATTAACAACGGCAAAGATATGGCAGTTCGCAGCAGGCCAGTTTGGATGGGCGCTGCTGTCTGGTATCATATCGAACTGGCTTCGGGGTTTTTACCATCATTGGAGGGATCACAGCCTTCGGAAGAATTTTTGATGTATTCACTGATCCGATGATTGCGTCCTGGTCAGATCGGTGCACTTCAAAAAAGGACGGCGGATCCCGTTCTTAAAAGGCACGTCCCTGCCGCTGGCACTTTCCACCGTGCTGGTGTTTTGGTCACCGGTGAATGAAAACAGCTGGATCAATGCGGCATTCGGTGCAGCTGTATTCTGCGGCGCAGGCGGACTGATACTGATGTTTTACGATGAGAAAAAGATTAACTGCGTGATGAACGGAAAAGCATAGGTCAGTACTCAGCACGGCGGCCTTTTTTATGTGTAGAAGCTATCCGGCATAAAGGAGAAAGGATCACAGGTGATACAGACCAGATGCTGCGGCAGCTGCAGTTTCACATTATCTCGAAATCAGCTCCTCCGCATGCTTTAATGCATCCGAAATATTCGAACAGAAATTTTCTTCCCCGACAAGCTCCACAAAGCCGGATTTTTTCATCACCTTCATCGGCTGCTCATTCACATGAGAGAAGACGAGGGTGATCCCTTTCGATTCGTAGAGCTTCGTCAGATTCTGGAGTGCATTCATGGCTGTACTGTCGATCGCCGGTACGCTCCGCATCCGGAGAACGAGACATTTTGTGAAATCCTTTACCACGATGTGCTCAATCGCATCCGCCGCGCCAAAGAAGAGCGGTCCTGTGATCTCGTATACACGGATTTCCAGCGGCAGCTTCTGCAGATGTTCATCCACCGCCGGGGAATCATCGTCCACATAGACCCAGCTGTCGGCGTGCGTCCGCCGTTTTTGATATTTGCCGCCGTTCTGGCAATCGCTCCCGTAGCCGGAATACCGCCGAAAAGCGCAGAAGCAATATTTCCGGCACCCTGTGCAATCAGCTCTGTATCCGAACGATGCTTGCTGTTGATCATGCCGTCCGCAACAACACAGGAGAGAAGCGACTCAATCGCCGCAAGCACCGCGATCGTAAACGCATTTGGAATCGCCGACTGAATCAGTTTCATGTCAAAAACCGGCAGATGAAGCGCCGGAAGCAAGAACCTTTCAAGTATAGCATAAGAGACGGGAAGCAGGAAACCTTAAAAGGAATTGTTTACCTTTCTATACAATCATGTTATGCATGACATTGCACACAGCCGGCAGAAAAATCCGAATGGAAAATTTTTCTGTCACTTTTTTGATTTTTTCAGTGACTTTCCTCTATGATCTATGGTACACTAATCCATGCGCGTTAAAAACGAGAATAGAATATCAAATGGAGGAAATCTCAAAATATGAGCAAAAAGAAAGGCGAAGGCCTGAAATCATTCAACAGGGGATTTGACGTGCCGGATACCTACATTATCATCTTTTTTGTGGTAGTTATCGCGGCCGTCATGACCTTCCTCGTCCCGAAAGGCTATTACGAGACGGAGGATGTCACGTACCTGATGAACGGGGTAGAAAAGACCCGTACCGTCATCAAAGACGGAAGCTTCCAGTATCTGACCGATGCTGCAGGAAAACCGGTCACAGAAGGCGTTTCACTGTTCAGCGGCGACGGCGGAACCGGATTTTTCAATTACATGTATAACGGAATTATCAGCAGCTCCGCCATCGAAATCATCGCATTTCTGATGGTAGTCGGCGGCGCTTTCGGTATCATGATCCGCACCGGAGCCGTTGAAGCCGGTCTGATCGGCCTGATCCGTAAAGCAAAAGGAGCCGAAAAACTGCTGATCCCGGTCCTTTTCGTCCTGTTTTCCCTCGGCGGAGCCGTGTTCGGAATGGGAGAAGAGGCCCTTCCGTTCACCATGATCCTCTGCCCGCTGTTCGTCGCTGTCGGATACGACACGGTCATTGCCGTGCTTGTCACGTACGTCGCAACACAGATCGGCTTCGGATCCTCCTGGATGAACCCGTTCTCTGTCGGAATAGCACAGGGAATCGCCGGCGTTGACGTCTTCTCCGGCGCAGGTTTCCGTATGGTGATGTGGGTGGTGTTCACCGCTCTTGGCTGCGGCATGACCATGTTCTATGCAGCAAAAGTCAAAAAGACCCCGGAAATCTCCGTTGCCTACGAAAGTGACCAGTATTTCCGTGATCAGAACGAAAAAACAGGCATCGACGAGGGCCATTCCTTCGGCATCGGCCATATCTTAGTTCTGGTAACACTGGCCGTTACCGTTGTCTGGGTCATCTGGGGCGTTATGGCAAAAGGCTATTACATGGCCGAAATCGCAACCCAGTTCTTCATCATGGGAATTGTGGCAGGTGTGATCGGTGTCATTTTCCATCTGAATGACATGAAAGTAAATGATATTGCCGTTTCCTTCAAAGACGGCGCAAAAGACCTGATCGGCGCAGCACTCGTTGTTGCGATGGCACAGGGCATCATGCAGGTGCTCGGCGGTTCTGATCCGACCACACCGACCGTTATCAACACCATTATGTACGGCATCTCACAGGCACTGGCCGGTCTTTCCGGTGCAGCCGCAGCCGTGCTGATGTATGTGTTCCAGTCGGTCTTCAACTTCTTCGTCGTATCCGGCTCCGGTCAGGCGGCGATCACCATGCCGATCATGGCACCGCTCGCGGATCTTCTCGGCGTATCCCGCCAGACATCCGTCCTTGCGTTCCAGCTCGGTGATGCCTTCACAAACCTGATCGTCCCGACCTCCGGCTGCCTGATCGGCTCCCTGGCGATTGCAAAAATCGAGTGGTCGAACTGGATCAAATTCATGTGGAAATTCTTAGGGATACTGATGATTGGAGCAGTCATTACGATTCTGATTGCGGTTGCCATTGGATTTTAAGAGGAGTGAGAGAAAATGATATTATTTCAGAACATAGACGTCTATGCGCCGGAATACCTCGGAAGAAAAGACGTTCTTACTGTGTATGATAAAATTGTCAAGATCGCAGATGCCGGCACGATAACGGCAGACGGCCTGCTCTCTGGCACGGAGACCGTAGACGGAACCGGACTTGTCCTGACACCTGGCTTTGTCGACTGCCATGTTCACGTGCTCGGCGGAGGCGGCGAGGGCGGCTTTGCCAACCGCACCCCGGAGGCGACGATGGAAGGCCTGAACAAGTTCGGTGTGACAACCGTTGTCGGCTGCCTCGGAACTGACGGCATTGGCCGTGACATGTGCGCGCTCGTGGCAAAAACAAAAGGCCTCCGGGAGCAGGGCATGTCCGCCTGGTGCTACACCGGCAGCTATCAGGTTCCGGTGCGTACACTGACGGATGGAATTACGAAAGATATCATGATGATCGAAGAAATTATCGGAACCGGCGAAATCGCCATCTCGGACCACCGATCCTCACAGCCGACCTTCGAAGAATTCGCCCGACTGGCAGCAGACACGCGCCTCGGAGGTGTTCTTTCCGGGAAAGCGGGAGTGATCAATGTCCACCTTGGCGACGGTGCAAGATGTATGGAGCTGATCGAACGCGTCATCAGCGAAACCGAAATCCCGGCCAGCCAGTTCCTCCCGACCCATGTCAACCGGAACGAGAAGCTGTTCCAGAAGGCAATTGAATACGCCGTAAAGGGCGGTGCGGTCGATTTCACCGGAAATGAAGAGATCGATTACTGGGAAACTGTCTGTGATGAAGTCCGCGTGTGCAAAGGAATCCGCCGCATGCTGGATGCAGGCGTGAACCCGAAACACATCACCATCTCATCCGACGGTCAGGGCAGTCTGCCGATCTTTAATGAGAAGGGAGAATTCCTGCGGATGGGCATGGGCCAGTCGAGCTGTTTGCTGAAAGAAGTAAAAGAATGCGTGGAGAAAGCGGGAATTCCGCTGGAAACCGCAATTTCGACGATTACGGCAAACCCGGCAGAGATCCTGTCACTGAAAGGAAAAGGAAAAATCCAGGAAGGGTTTGATGCAGATCTTTGCGTACTGGATCAGGGAATGGAGATTCAGGAAGTCGTTGCACGGGGGAAGACGGTGTATCGGAAATAGCATATTGGTAATATTGGGAAAAGGTCACAGCTTTGCGGAGCTGCGGCCTTTTTTGATGGGAATGCCTGCGGAAAGAATGTTTTACAATAGTATTTTGTAAGAAGGTACGATATAATGAACATATATCTTGCGACAGGGAAGGAGAAATTGCAGTGTCGGAAATAAAACTTTTTGAGGTCGGAACGGTTGTGAAAGAGCGCACCTCTTCCACGGTAGTATTGGAGAAACAACTGCAAACAACGATAGAGCAGAACATGGAGACATTTTTCGGCGTTCGTTTTCTGAAAAGTGAATATATGATCACATCCGGAAGAATGGACAGCATCGGAATTGATGAAAATAATAGCCCAGTGATTTTTGAGTATAAGAGAAGCTCGAGCGAGAACGTAATTAATCAGGGATTATTCTATCTGGATTGGCTTTTGGATCACAAAGCGGATTTCAAACTGCTTGTGATTGAAAAACTGGGTATGGAAGTAGCAGACCAGATTGATTGGTCGGTGCCTTGTGTGATTTGTATTGCAAATGATTTTACGAAATACGACGTGCATGCAGTGAATCAGATGCAGAGGAATATCAAGTTGGTGAAATATCGGAAATATGGGGAAGATCTGTTGCTGTTTGAACATCTGAACACACCGGTGGCAAAGCCAGTAACGGAAACATCAACCATTTCAACAACAAGTAGTACATACACACAGAAAACACATTTAGAGAAGCTGTCATCAGCAAGCAGCCATTTCAAAACATTATATACGGCGCTTTGTGACTACATCGAATCGCTGGGAGACGATCTTGTTCCAAACCAATTGAAGCTGTATTTGGCCTATAAGAAAGTGCAGAACATTTTCTGCATTGAAATTTATAACAAACAGATCCTGCTCCGAATGAAACTCGACCCGGACACTGTTGAACTGGAAGAAGGATTCACAAGAGATACCCGCGGGATTGGACATTACGGAACGGGGGAGCTAGAAGTGTCAATCAAGACGGCAGAAGACTTTCAGAAGGCAAAGAAGCTGATTGATCGGGCGTATCAGGAGACGTTATAAAGCATGGTAAAAACTGGACTGTGATAGAATGAGAATGGTGTCGCAAGCCAAACTCAAAATCAAAGGAGGCG